>JAJRTP010000539.1 GCA_024278255.1 Chloroflexota bacterium
GCTGGCGTTCAGCGTGTGTGGGTAGCGCGTCTTGCCGCCGCCGCTGGGCCGGTACTTGATGTTGGAACGCCGCGCCTGAAAATCCTCGGCGTTGCTGATGGAACTGACCTCCAGCCACTCATTGCAGCCGGCCGCCCAGATTTCAATGTCATACGTCTTCGTCATGGCAAAGCTGATGTCGCCGGTAGCCAAATCCAGCAGCCGGTAATGGAAACCCAGCGCGTCACAGATGTCCATGGCGTACTGCTTCATCTCTTCCAGAACGTCGTAGCTGGTATCGGGCTGGACAAACTGGTACATCTCCACCTTGTCAAACTGGTGGCCCCGCTTGATGCCCCGCACATCCTTCCCCGCACTCATCTTTTCCCGCCGCCAGCAAGGCGTGTAGGCCACGTATTTCAGGGGTAGTTCTTCTTCGTCCAGAATTTCGTCCCGGTGCAGATTGGTCAAAGCGATTTCGGCTGTGCCCAGCCACATAAAATCTTCCTCCGCGTCCCGGTAAATGTTGTCGAAGAATTTGGGCAGTTGGCCGGCCCCTTCAAACACGTAAGAGTGCACCATAAATGGCGGGTAGATTTCCTTAAAGCCGTGATGGTTCAAATGGTAATCGAGCATGAATTGAATGAGCGCTCGCTGTAACCGCGCTCCCATCCCTTTAAGGATGTAGAAACGGCTGCCGCTCAACTTCACACCCCGCTCAAAGTCCAGGATATCCAGTTCTGGTCCCAATTCCCAATGAGGCTTCGGCTCAAAATCAAATACCGGTTTGGGCGCGCCCTGCGGTTCGTGGATGACGTTGTATTCTTCATCCGGGCCAACGGGGATGCTGGGATGGGGGAGGTTGGGAACCCACAGCATGTAGTCGCGCAAGGCGGCTTCTACGGCGCGTAACTCCTCGTCCAACTCGCTGATGCGGCCGCCAATTTCGCGGGTTTTGTTTTTGGCTTCTTCCACGTTGGCCTCAATCTCTTTGATTTCGGTTTCCAGCGCAGACAATTTGGCGGCGTCTGTTTCTTTGCCCAGTTGGGCTTGCCGTTTTTTCAGGCCGCCCAGCCAACGGCCGATTTGCTTGGAGCTTTCATTTCGTTGGCGGCGCAGTTCTTCCACTTCGTGCAGAATTTCCTTGCGCCGGGCGTCCGCCTGCAAAATTTCGTCAATGGGGGCGGTGTCGTTGCGTTTGGCAATCTGCTCCTTCACCCATTCCGGTTTTTCCCGAATTAAATTGATGTCTAACATTTTTTGTCCTCCAATTCTTTTTTGCGGGAGTACAACGAATTGAGGAATAAACGAATTTTCCCGCCTGGCGCATTCGTTGTTTCCCCAATTGAATATACTCTTCTGCCAACAAAAAAGCCTCCTCGCCCTATCCCAGGACGAGGAGGCCCGTGGTGCCACCTGGATTCGCTAACAATCCATCAGGATTGTCAACCTTCATCTTCGCTGTAACGGGCGAACCCGGCTGACCTTGTTTCGGCCGCAACTCCGGAGTGGATTTCTGACTGCCTGTTGGTTGGCTTACACTGACCGCCAACTCTCTGGGCAACAAAGACAATCGTACTTGTCTCCTTCGCTGTCGTTTATTTATAAAGGAAATTATAGCATGATGGGTACGGCCGTCAATAACCTAATCTCGTTCTCGCAAATGAGGAAAGAGCAGCACTTCCCGGATATTGGACTTGTCGGCAAAAAGCATCACCATACGATCAATACCTGCGCCAAAGCCGCCGTTGGGCGGCATTCCGTAACGCATCGCCCGCAGGTAATCTTCGTCAATCGGGTTGCGTTCATCCTCGTCTTTGGCGTAAAGTTCTTGCAGCATTTCAAAACGGACCTGCTGATCAATAGGATCATTCAGTTCCGTAAAAGCGTTGCCCATCTCCATCCCGGCAATGAAATACTCAAACCGTTCCACATGCAGTGGGTCGCCAGGGATGCCTTTGGCTAACGGCGAAATATCGCGGGGGTACTGGGTGATAATAGTCGGCTGGATCAGTTTTGGCTCGACGTAATCGCCAAATAGCCCGTCAATCAACTTGCCCCAGGAAAAATCCTCCGGGGCATGGCCGCCAATCTCGCGGATGGCGGCCGCCAGACTTTCCGCATCCAGGTATTCCATGTAATCAATTTCGGCAAATTGTTTGATAGCGTCTCGCATGGTCATACGCGGCCAGGGGGCAGCCAGATTGATGTCGTGGCCCTGGTAGCTGATTTGGGTTGTACCCAAAACTTCATTAGCCACAAAATCTATCATCCGCTCCGTAAATTCCATGACGTCGTGGTAATCCCAGTAGGCGGCGTAATATTCCAGCATGGTGAATTCGGGGTTGTGGGTGTGGTCTACGCCTTCGTTGCGGAAATCACGGCCGATTTCGTAGACGCGCTCGATATTGCCTACCAGCAGCCGTTTTAGATACAGTTCAAAGGAGATACGCAGGTAAAGTTCTTGTCTGAGTTGATTGTGATAGGTGGTAAACGGCCGTGCCGCTGCCCCGCCGTACAAAGGCTGCAAAACAGGGGTTTCCACTTCCAGAAAATCGTGATCGTCCATAAACCGGCGCACGGCGCTGATCACTTTGGCCCGGGTGCGGAAGGTTTCCCGCACCTCCGGGTTGACGGCCAGATCGGCGTAACGCTGCCGGTACCGCTCTTCCACGTTGCTAAAAGCAGCGTGGCGGATAATCTGGCCGTCTACTTCCTCTTCCTTGACTACGGGCAGGGGGCTGACAGCTTTGCTTAGCAGTTTCCAATCCTGCACGCGCACGCTGATTTCCCCGGTGCGGGTGCGGAACAGTTCCCCTTCGGCCTGCACAAAGTCGCCCAAATCGAGCAGTTTACGGAAGATGCGGTGGGATTCTTCGCCGACGTTGTCCCGACGGGCGAATAGCTGGATACGGCCGTAGCCATCTTCAATATGAGCAAACACCGTTTTCCCCATATCCCGAAAACTCACCAGACGCCCTGTCACCGTCACTTCAATCTCGTTTTCGGAATTTTCTGCTTCAATCAGAGCTTCCTTGGCCTGCGCTGTTGAATGTGTCCGTTCTACCCGCAGCGGATACGTTTCCACGCCTGCGGTTTGCAAGCGTTTCAGTTTTTCCAGCCTTTTCTCTTCCAGTTTTGTCGGTTGCCACGTCATGACTGCTTCTTATCCTTTTCGGCTTTTTCAGCGTTCAAGCTGGCGCGGCAGGCCTGCCGCGGCTACAAATTGTCAAAATAGTAGACTCTAAAAAAATAGCCCGTGCCGGGACACGGGCTACCAAAAGCTTTGTCTGTTGCGACCTTACTCCAGACCAAAAGCTCCGGCGTTATTCAATCTTGAGCACCCGAAATTCCAGGATGCCGTTAGGGGAATTGACCTGCACAACATCCCCGACCTTAGCGCCCAGCAAAGCCCGCCCCAGGGGACTTTCATTAGAAATACGGCTCTCATCCGGGTTGGCTTCGGCCGGCCCTACCAAATGATACCGTTCCTCTTCATCATAGCCTTCTTCGCATATGACAACCCAACTGCCGATACGCACAGAATCGGCGCCATTGGGTTCCTGGATAATCTCATAATTCTTCAGAATATCTTCCAGTTCCTGAATGCGCCCTTCCAGGAAGGCTTGATCGTTCCGGGCAGCTTCCAGTCCGGCATTTTCTACAAAATCGTCATCCTGACCATCTTCAAAGGCAGCGTGCAGCCGTTCGGCAATTTCTGCCCGTTTTACTGTGCTCAGGTATTCCAGTTCTTCGGTTAGGCGTTGTAAGCCTTCTTCAGTTAACAAAGTCGGTTTTAAGTCATTCATGCCAGTTAGCCCCTTATATACGGCAAAAACCGCTGAAACAGCGGTAAATTGACGTTATTTTCAAGTTAGGGGCAAGATTATATCAATAGCGCTGCTTACAGACAACTTTTGCGTGATGCGTGATACAGGGTTTGCCCGCAAAATTTGCGCCACGCGCGTAAACTTTAACGTTGTCATTTCGAGGAATCGAGGAATCTTTCGCATACGCA
>JAJRTP010000540.1 GCA_024278255.1 Chloroflexota bacterium
AAGATGTGTTTCGTAACAAAAAAGATGGATTTGATGATTTGGTTATGGAAATAGCTTGTGGCTTACATAACCTTCGAACTGCCAATCGTTCACCTTTTGAAACGATTTCCCTTGTCGATTTTTATTTCCGATAAGGTCTATTGAGTAATTGGGTGATTGGTAATTTTTCATGATAGTTATTCGCAACGATAAACGTATTAGCCGGCTGCGCCTGATAAGCCAGATAACCAGTTTTTTGGGGTTCGGGGCGCTGATGGCTGGTCTGGCTTTGATTTTTATTAGTGACAATCCTCAGGTTTTTGTCTTGCAATTGGGCGCCTTACTGATCGGCTGGATATTGTCTCAGATAGGTATTTATCTGGCGCACCAGTATGTGCGCAAACCGCGTCCGGATGAGGTGTTAGATGAAGCGGTCAGGAAATCGGCCAAAAACGGCCGTTTCTATCATTTCATCCTGCCCGCGCCCCACGTTCTCCTGCTGCCCAGCGGCATCATCGTCTTCGTTGCCAAATACCAAACCGGCAAGATTCGGGCTGAGGGGGACAAATGGAAGCAGTCCGGTTTAGGCCTGCGCCGCTTTTTCGGACAGGCAAATCTGGGCAATCCTACTAAAGAAGCGGAGAGCAGTGTCGCTGCCGTCGCCAGTTTCATCAACAAACACGCCCCCGAAGTAGAAGAAGTGCCCATTGCCGCCATGATCGTTTTCACCACGAAAGGGGAGAGCGAACTGGATTTTAAAAAATCGAATATCCCGGCCATGCACTACACAAAAGTCAAAGGCTACATGAAGCAGCACAAACGTAAAGACCTTTTGCCGGAAAATGTCTATAGTGGCATCCGGGCTGCATTTGATGCGCAGGCCGTTAAGGTCGGCGCAGATGTAGAGGATGCGGTATCTGCCAATTAGTTGCCTTTCCTCTTTGGTTTGCTGTAAGATGACGGCATGGAACTATCACCTAATCTGCACTGGCTGGATGGCGGGTCAAGCAACCTTTACCTGATTGTAGAAGATGACGGGTTGACGCTGGTGGATGCCGGAATGCCCAAACGCCAACAGCTTGTTTTAGACGCCATTCAGCAAATCAATCGGTCTCCCTCTGAGCTTACCCGCATAGTCGTTACCCATGCCGATGTTGATCATGCAGGCAGTCTGGCCGCCATCCAGGAAATAACCGGGGCCAAAATTTTTGCCAGTGCCGCTACGGCCGAATTCCTGGTGCAGGGCAAATCCCCCAAACATTTACCCTGGCATATGCAGTTTGTTGTGGATAAATTTATGCGTTACAAGCCAGTATCAGCCGATCTGATTGAAACAGTTCAAGAGGGCGATATATTACCTGTCCTGGGCGGCTTGACTGTCATGGCGACGCCGGGACATACGCCGGATCATCATGCTTTTTTCTGCCCGTCGGCCGGAGTTTTGTTTGCCGGTGATGCCCTGAATACGCGAGACGGCCGTATCAATCCCAGCCCGCCCCGTGTCACCGCCGATCAGGAAGCGGCCGCCCAATCTGCCATTCGTTTGCTGGAATTGGCTCCGGCAACTATTGCTTGTGGCCACGGCCGTCCTTCCAGCAGCCACAGCGCCGATGATTTGATGGCTTTATTTAATCAGCTGAGAAAACCTGCTTAAGGGCTTTAGATTGGGGCAATCTGGCAGATTGACCCAATCTGGGCCAAGAGAAGGTGTCAAATGACCCAATACCGTACTGTCCTGACCAAAGACCTGAACAAATTACGTAATGATATTTTACGCCTGAGCAGCATGGTGGATGAAGCCATCGAAAAAGCAATGCTGGCCCTGCAAACCCGGGATGTCTTGTTGGCCACACAAGTTGTTCAGGGAGATACGGCCGTTAACGAACTGCGCTACCAAATTGAATCGGACGCCATGCGCATCCTGGCTACCCAATTTCCGGCTGCCAGCGATTTGCGCGCCGTCCTCACCGGACTGCACCTATCCAACGAACTGGAGCGCATTGGCGACCATGCGGCCGGCATTGCCCGCCTGGTGGAGCGTATGGAAGAAGAAGAGGCCGTAGACAGCCTGCACAAACTGCCCAAAATGAGCAAACGCGCCCGCAAAATGGTGCAAGAAGGCATTCAGGCTTACGTTAACTGCGACCCGGAACAAGCCTGGACCATGATCAAGCGGGACGACAAAATTGACAAACAATACAACAAACTGGTGCGGGAAGCTCTGGAAGAAATGCGCGATGACTCCTACATTCAGCGGGCCACCTATCTCATCTGGGTAGGCCACAATCTGGAACGCATTGGTGACCGGGCCACCAATATTGCCGAGCGCGTCATTTTCATGTGTACCGGCGAATATATAGAAATTATGACCGACCTGGAAGACCCTCCCTTTGTCTCTCAGGCCGCTTCGTCAGCAGCGAAAGAAGAGACATAACCCTGGAAAGCATCCGCCCATTTCAGGGATAGCGTTAAAGATTGGGCGCTCCCCAAACGCTCAAGAATTCAAACTCGGTTCAAGCAAAAGTTGACAACTGCGTATAATCTAATAAAATTTTAACCTTATAACCTAAATTTCTCCATTTTATCAAAGCAACTCATATCTTCAGGAAGAGGAGGTGAGTACAAGCCAAAATAAAAAATAGCAATTCAAATTACTCAAGTAGACCGAAAAACCTGTTTTGTATTCAGCATGCTTTTGTAGATATAGGACTCTCGTAGGAGGAGATTCGTATGAAACGTCTATCTTTGTTTATTTTAATGGTCATGGGTTTAACAATCATATTGGCCGCTTGTAATACTGGCTCTTCTGTAGAATGCCCTGATGGTGATACTTGTGTCGAAATAGCCCCGGATGATTCTGTTCGTCTGGGCTATATGCTCACCATCTCCGGCGCCACCTCTTTTCTTGGCGAAGACTCCCGCGGCGGTATCGAAATCGCCATTGATGATCGTGGCGGCGAAATTGCCGGCCATGCCATCGAATTGGTAGGAGAAGATTCCCTTTGCAGCGCCGAAGGCGGCCAGACGGCCGCCCAGAAAATGGCATCCGACACCCAATTGGTCGGCATCATTGGCACGAACTGCTCCAGCGCCGCCACATCCGCCCTACCCATCATCAGTGACGCCGGGTTGGTTTTGCTTTCCCCGTCCAACACCGCCCCCGCCCTGACCGATCCGGATCAGACCTGGAAACCCGGTTATTATCGCACCGCTCACAATGATCTTTTCCAGGGTAGAGTAGCCGCTGACTTTGCTTACAATGAATTGGGCGCGCGTTCCGCTGCTACGATTCATGACGGCAGCCCCTACGCCGATGGCTTGCAGCAAGTCTTTGCCGACCGCTTCCAGGAATTGGGCGGCACAATCACCTTCCAGGGCGCCGTGAACGTGGGCGACACCGACATGCGCCCCATCCTCACCAGTATTGCAGCCGACTCTCCGGACCTGCTCTACTTCCCCATCTTTGAGCCGGAAGGCAACTTCATTGCTGACCAATCCACCGAAATCTCCGGTCTGGAAGATACCATTCTCTTTGGCGCTGACGGTTTGCTGGTAGATGGTTTTGCGGCCAATACCGGGCCGGCGGCTGTAGGCATGTATCTCTCCGGCCCGGCGGTAACAGGGGACTCTTACCAGGAATTGTTGGACAAATGGGATGCCAAGTTTGGCGGTTCTCCGCCCAGCGGCTTCCACGCTCATGCTTATGACGCCACCAATATCTTGCTGGACGCCATTGACAAAGTGGCGATCAAGGGAAACGATGGCACCGTTTTGATTCCGCGTAATGCGCTGCGGGATGCTATCACGGCTACCAAAGATTTTGACGGCGTTACCGGTAAGCTAACCTGCACCGACACCGGCGACTGCGCCACAGGTGAAGCTTTGGGTATCTACGAAATTACAGACGCCGAAGTAAGCCAGGGCAAATGGCCGCCAGATGTTGTCTGGACGCCGTAAATCAACGTTTTTCGGCGACAGATAGTTTAACAAGTTGATGAGCCAGGGGTCTAATCCCCCCTGGCTCATTCCTTAGCATCGCAATTTCATTTAGGAAAAGGTGTGCCAGATGCTTCAACGATTTCGACTTTGGCTAGATCGCGCCTCCTGGGTTGATGTGATTTTGGGGGCGCTGCGCATTATTATCATCGTCCTGATTCTGGTCGGTGCATTTAATACACTGCGTTCTGGAAAATACAGTTCCAGCCAATGGGTAAGCCTGACCATTTCCGGTCTGGCCCAGGGCAGCATTTATGCGCTCATCGCTCTGGGATACACATTGGTTTATGGCATCTTGTTGATGATTAACTTTGCTCATGGCGAAGTGTTTATGGCGGGGGCATTTACGGCCGTATTCTTTGCCGAGTGGTTCAACAGCACGGGCTTTCTCAATAATTATCCCTTTCTTGCTATCATCATTTTAATTCTGATTGCTTCGGGAATCTCCACACTGGTGGCTATATTATTGGAGCGGATCGCCTACCGGCCCCTGCGCGGCGC
>JAJRTP010000541.1 GCA_024278255.1 Chloroflexota bacterium
ATTGTTGAAAAGAGTAGAGAACTGGATAAAGAGAAAAGGGTACGCTTTTATAGACGTTTACACGCCGTGGCACGCGGCAAAATCAGCAGGATATGGCGGCCGGGTAGGCAAAGCGAGACGGAAATACGCTTTTGACGGAGAACAGTGTCGCTGGATAGATAGTTGGCGGCCGGAAGGGAATGAAAATCAGAAAGTAACCCAATCGCTGCGCTGTTATTCACCGGCCGATTTGCGTTTGCTGCTGGAAGGTACAGGGCTGACTCTGTTACAGGTTATCCCAGGCGGCATGATGGATTATGAAAGCGGACGCTACATTGCAAAAACCACGCTGGACAAGGCGATGTGGTATACAGCGGTTTTACATACCCACAGGGCGCAGATGAACGCGGATGAACGCGGATAAAAGAAAAAATCAGCGTCATCATGCGTTCATCTGCGTCCCAAAACAAGGAGACAACATTATGGCTGAAATAACCGGCGGCGAATTGCTGTTGCGCTGTCTGCACGCGGAGCGCGTGCGCTATATCCACGCCATCACCGATGGCACGTATATGATTTTTCTGGAGGCGCTGGAGCGGCTGGGGGAGGAGTTCGGGATGCGCCTGGTGGTGCCCCGGCATGAGGCGGCGGGGGCGCACATGGCGGATGCTTACAGCCGGGTCACGGGGGAACCGGGGGTGGTGATGGCCTGCGCCGGGCCAGGAGCGGCCAACCTGCTCTCCGGCGTCATTTGCGCCCAGGCGGAGGGCAGCCCGTTGATCGCCATTACCACGATGCGGCGCACGGCCGTAAGCGACGATTACCGGCACACGGGGTCTACCCAGTCGCCGGACCATCTGGCTTTGTTCCGGCCGGCCGTCAAGTGGAACGGCCGTGTCAGCCATTGGCAGCGCATCCCGGACATGGTGCGCCACGCCTTCCGCGTCGCTCTGGCCGATACGCCGGGGCCGGTGCATCTGCTCATTCCCGAAGACGTGCTGGCCCAGACCGGCGACACCAACGACGTAGACATCTGGCCGCCGGAGCGGTATCGCAGCCTGCTCAAGCCGCCCGCCCCGCCGGAACAAATCCGGCAGGCGGCGGAGGCGCTGGTCAACGCCGAATTTGTGAACATCCACGCCGGGAATGGGGCCAACCGCGCCGGGGCCGGCCCGGAAATCCTGGCCCTGGCGGAACATCTGGGCTGCGCGGTGACGAACAACGTGACGGCGCGGGGCATCATCCCGGAAGACCACCCGCAGTTGTATCCGCCGCTGTGCATGGCCGCGTTCATGGCCCACCAGCAGGCGGATTTGATTCTGGCCGTCGGGACGCGCTTTGGCGAACTGGCGATGTGGGGCCGGCCGCCGCTGTGGGGCGACCCGGCCGACCAGACGACGATCCAGATTGACACGAATCCGGTGAACGTGGGGCTGAACCGGCCGGTGGATTTGCCCTTGATTGGGGATGCGAAAGTGGTGATGGGGCAGTTGTTAACGGCCGCGCGCGAACTCACCCCCAAACGAGAGCCTCACCCCAAAATTGCCGAACTGCAGATGGTGAAGGCGCAGTGGCAAAAGGAACTGGACGAGGCAGTGGCCGATCTGGAACGCAGCCCGATGCTCACGGGGACAATTTTGCAAATCTGCAACGACTTTTTCGGCGACGAGGCGATTATGGCCCTGGACGGGGGCAACACGGTGATGTGGGGGATGCACTACATGGCGCCCCGGCGGCAGCAGTCGGTGTTGTACACGGCGAATATGGGCTACCTGGGGACGGGCTTCCCTTACGCGCTGGGGGCGAAGATGGCCGCGCCGGATCGCCCGGTGTACTGCGTCACAGGGGACAGCGCTTTTGGCTTTAATATGCAGGAACTGGAAACGGCCGCGCGCCTGAATCTGCCGGTGATCGTCATTGTGGCCGTGGACGGGGCGTATGGCATGGAAAAATCGGCGCAGCGGCGGGTGTTTGGCCGGGAAGCGCCCTGGTTCTACCACGACCACGCCCCCGTGCGTTACGATCTGGCGGCGGAAGCGATGGGGGCGCGCGGCGAATTTGTGGAGAAGGGGGCGGATTTGCTCCCCGCGCTGGAACGGGCGGCGGCTTCGGGGAAAACGGCCGTTATCCACGCCGCCATTGACCCGGAAGCCAACGTAGACCCGCCGGGGATGTGGATTTGGAATGCAGCGAGATCGGGCAAGGTAAGTTTTGGCTAAACTGCTATTTATCTTTTTAAGGTAACCTGTCTGATGATAAAAGGGTACGAAGAATATCAATCTAAATTAGTTGAAGTTATTCAACCATTTATTCAATTTCATTCAGATGAGGAAAAAGAAGAGTTCAGAAAAATAATAAACAATACTCTTCACGATCTTGATGGCCCCAGATCTTTTTCGTCCCCTCCGACACGGCGTGATCACGTCTTTATTGGACGATTGTTTCTGGAATTCAATGAAATTGTCAGTTCTTATTTAAGTCTGAAGGATATTGAAATCTATATCAGAAGATTTCCTTACAGAGACACTGGCGTATCGCCACTGAGGTACATGAAATATCATATCGAAAGTCATCTTAATGAAATTTACATATTCAAAGAAAGATTTGAGCGACACTTGACTTTCATACAACGCAGATACCGAAAAAGCACCATAAGCGAAGACGTTAGCGAAGCAACTGAAAATATCAGGACCATAATGTCTGCTTCATTGAAAGACATTATATCAATTCGTGGAGAGCATGTACATGAAAGGCGATTCAGTGACAAAGATTTAGAACGGTTAGAATTTCTCGAAATGTTAACAAAAAACGAAACAGAACATGATTTTCTGTTAATGTCATATGATCTAGCCTACAAAGAAATTCGGAAAAAATGGGTGAGGAGAATAACACAATACAACGATGCTATAAAGTTGATATTCGATCGAAATTGCCAAAAATTACATGCAGTATTATTCGATGATAATGGTGATTTCATTTTCCCTGACGTATAGCAAAAATTTTCTGAGACAATGTAAACCTTATACAACATATTTTAATTCTTCTTCTCACTATGAAAACCATGTACCTCGACATCTCCATCCCCCGCATTGCCCTGACGCGGCTGTTGGGGCGGGTGTGGCGCGGGGCGTATTATGCGCGGACGTCGCCGCTGCATCTGGCGGAGATGGCCGACCCGCCGCTGCCGGCCGGGGATTGGGTGCGGGTGCGTAATCGGATGTGCGGCATCTGCGGCAGCGATTTGCACCAATTGTTTGTGGATGCGGGGCTGGACGTAGCGCCGGTGGCGCTGCCGTCGCATAAGCGCATCTACCTGGGGCACGAGATGGTGGGGGAAGTGGTGGAGACGGGCACGGCCGTAACCGACTTCCAAATCGGCGACCGGGTGACGCGCTGGGGCCGGGCGGACGACTGCCGGGCGCGGGGTCTGCCCGATTTGTGCCCCGCCTGCGCCAGAGGCCACCGCGTCCTGTGCCGGCGGGCGGCCGAACCGCGTGACCATCACCCCATTGGCGGCGGCTTTGGCGACAGCTTCATCACCCCGGCGGCTACGCTGCTGCCCGTCCCGGACGAGTTGGCGGACGAACAGGCGATCTTTACGGAACCGACGGCCGTTGCCATCCACGCCGCCTGGCGGCATACGCCGCAGCCGGGAGACAAGGTACTGGTGCTGGGCAGCGGCCCCATCGGTTACTTGCTGATGCAGGTGTTACGCATTGCGCAGCCGGATTGTGAGGTGACGGCCGTCGCCCAATTCCCCTGGCAGGCGGAGATTGCCCGGCAGTTGGGCGCGGCGCACGTCTTTCTGGCGGGAGAGGACGGGTACGAGGCCGCCGCCCGCCTGACCGGGGCCAAACTGTACGGCAAGGGCGGCAACCGGATGCTCCTGGGCGGCTTCGACGTGATTTACGACGTGGTGGGCAGCCCGGCCACGCTGCAAGACGCCCTGCGCTGGACGCGGGCCGGCGGTACGGTCGTCCTGGTGGGCGTCTACCTGCACCGGATGCAGATTGACCTGACCCCGGTCTGGCATCAGGAAGTGAGCCTGGTCGGGGCTATCGGCCATGACGTGGTAAACTGGCAGGGTGAAGCGATTTCCACCTTTGACCTGGCAATGCGCTGGATGGCGGAAGGGAAGATGGACACGGCCACGCTGTTGACCCACACTTTCCCCCTGGCGGCGTATAAGGAGGCGTTTGCTACGGCCGTAGACAAGCAGACGCACCGTTCAATCAAGGTAGCTTTTCAAATGGAACAGTAGGGCGATTTGGCAAATCGCCCAACACAGGAGGCAAAAATGGCGACGACAACTGGAGAATATGCCACGCGGCGGGAGCGGTGGGCCTGGTATTTGTATGATTTTGGCAATTCGGCGTATGCGGCCGTGGTGCTGCTGGCCGTCTTTTCCGCCTACTTTCAGGGCAAAGTGGTGGGCGGGCCGGAGGGATCGCGCCTGTGGGGGCTGGCGGTGGGCATCGCCATGCTCATCGTGGCCGTCACCTCTCCCATTTTAGGCACAATCGCCGATTTTTCCGGGGCGAAGAAGAAATTTTTGTTTTTCTACACAGCCATGGCCATTTTGTTTACAGCCGGCCTGTTTTTTGCCGAACCGGGGCGGGTGGCCCTGGGGATGGGCTTCTTCATCCTGGCGGAGATTGGCTACCGCAGCGCCCAGGTTTTTTACAACGGCTTCCTGCCGGAAATTGCTTCGCCGGAAGATTTGGTGCGAGTGTCGGGCAATGGCTGGGCGGTGGGCACGGCCGGGGGCATCGTCTGCCTGTTGATCATTTTGCCCCTGATTGTCTTGCTGGGCGATGATGGGACATTTATTGTGCGGCTGACGTTGGTGATTACGGCCGTGTTCTTCGCCCTTTCCGCCGCCCCCCTCTTCCTCTGGCTGCCGGAAAGAGCGGCCAAACAAAAGCTGCCGGACGGAGAAAATTACCTTAGCCTGGCCTTCAAGCGGCTGGGCAAAACGATCCGCACCGCCCGCCAGTTCCGCGAGTTTCTCAAATTCATGATCGCCTTCCTCATCTACAACGACGGCGTGATTATGGCCCTGGACTTTGCGGCAATCATCGGCGCGGTGTTGTTTGGTCTGGAGCAGCAAGGGCTGATTGTGTTTATCATCGTGGTGCAGATTACCAACGTGATCGGGGCGTTTGTTTTCGGCCGTCTGGTAGATTCGCTGGGGGGCAAACGGTCGCTGATCATCTCCATTGTGCTGATGATGGTGGTGGTCATGGCCCTCTACTTCAACCAGACACAGACTGGATTCTTCATCATTGGCGCGTTGGCCGGTTTTGCTATGGCTGGCACGCAGTCAGTCAGCCGGACGATGGTGAGCATATTCAGCCCGCCGGGAAAGAGCGCGGAGTTTTACGGCTTTTTTGCCGTGGCCGGCCGTACCTCCTCCTTCATCGGGCCAACGGTGTACGGTTTTATCGCCGCGGAAGCGGCTCTGTGGTATCTGTCGCAAGGGCAAGACCCCACTCTGGCGGAACAAATGGGGCAGCGGCTGGCAATTTTGTCCATTGCCGCCTTCTTCCTAGTCGGTCTGGCTGTACTTTTATTTGTGAATGAAGATAAGGCAAGGGAAGCGGCGGGGGAAACGACCGTAGTGGATTAAAAAATTCACCGCAAAGGACGCCAAGATCGCAAAGTTTTTTCTTTCCCTTTGCGCCCTTCGCGCCCTTTGCGGTTTGAAAGGAAAAATATATGTACGATCTAACAGGAAAAGTAGCATTCATCACCGGGGCGGGACGGGAAAACGGGATTGGCGCGGCAATTGCCCTGCGGTTGGCAGAAGAAGGCGCGGACGTAGTGGTGACAGACATTTGCGCGTCTCCCACGGAACTGCCACACGGGGGGAATGCGGCCTGGGAGGAGTTAACGGCCGTATCCCAAACCATCGCTGCCACAGGTGTAAAAAGCACACCCATCCGCCTGGACGTGACCAAAGCGGCTGAATGGGAAACGGCCGTCGCCCAGGTGAAAGAGGAGTACGGCCGTCTCGACATCCTGGTCAACAACGCCGGCGCGGCCATCGGCCCCGCCCCCATCCTACACATGGCCGAGAAAGCGTGGCGCAAAACGCTGGAAATCAACGCCACCGGCACGTTTCTGGGCTGCAAATATGCCCTGCCTCTGATGCTGGCAGGAGAACGGGGCGGCCGGATTATCAACATTGCTTCCATTGCGGCGGAAAGGCCACGGCCGTTTATGTCGGCTTACGCGGGGAGCAAAGCGGCCGTTGTCGCCCTCACCCGCTCCCTGGCGCAGGAAGTGGGCGAATTTGACGTCACCGTCAACGCCATCCTGCCCGGCGACATTGACACCTCCATGAAGCAGTGGGGCATGATGCTGGAAGGCGTCGTCACCGGCCGGACGCAGGACGACGTGGCCGACGCTCTCGTCCAGCGCATCCCCGCTGGCCGATTGGGCGTCCCGGCTGACGTGGCCTGCCTGGCTGCCTTCCTGGCCTCCGATCAAGCCAATTTCATCACCGGGCAGGCGTATAATTTAACCGGCGGCCGGGAGTTAAGTTGAGGGGGACAACAAATTTGGGAATGAACGAAAAAATCACGGCCTGAGCAGGCCGTGATTTTTATTAGTGGAAATGATGGCGGCGGCGATACCGGCTGCGTTCGGGTTTTTGTTTAAGCTGGCGCAGCCCCTTTTTGCGGTTGCGGTAGACTGTTAAAATCTGGTGCGTTTCCCGGCTGACGACAACGGTTGTGCCTTCGAGACGGCCGTACCGCCTGTGCGAACCTTGGGGAAAATCACAGCGGCGCAGAAAAAAGAAAATAGCCCCGGCCCGGTACATCTTGTGCCCGTGTTCCAGGACAAAACAAATATCAGCCTCCGACACATTGCGCTGCGCCATGCGCCATACAGCGTGCCTGGTTAAAATATCGCCGTTATATCTGCCTGCAAACGTTTGCAACTCAGCCTCCAGTCTGGCGTTCGTTATCTTCTTCTTCCTGAATCTCCCTGTTGCCCTCTATCCTACAATATGTCCATTCATCCACCAATAACCCATTGGAAGAATTTTGTAAAGTTGGCTTCACACATCGCCTAATTATTATGAGTTACTTTTGATCGCGAACTTCTTCTTCCAGGCATAAAGCGATCATTTTGTTAGGAAACGGCAACAAGATATTCGGCACGACTTTCTATCTCCTGAACAAGAGAAGGGGAAATAAGTAGTTGCCCGGTTTCCACATCTACGTCTATCGCGCCCACTTCGCCCCGGTCACCTGAAGGCGGCAGCGATAAAATGATTGAAACGCGCCAGCATATTTGCTCGCCCATCACCAAAACAGGCTCGCCGCCGTGCATCTGCGTGCTGATTTCATCCACCACAAAACCCGTCACCTTTTGTCTGGCGCTAAAGGCAGTTACATTGACTGTAGCCGACAATTGGATATTGACCAATAATTGACTCGATTTTGGAGATGGTTCAGTAACCCGGAAAATTAGCTTGACACTTTGTAGGGCGATTTTGTAAATCGCCCTACAAGTTGTTAAGGGAAATTTGAACCATCCCCGATTTTGGAGTTAAACTTTCAATCTCAACAGACATAGACGCCTCCGAACAACATTGTCAATCACATTATACAGGATTATGCCTTAACTTGTTGCGCCAACTGCCACAATTTGTCAGGGCTGAGAGGAATGCTGAGAACCTCCAGGCCGGGATTACCCAGCGCATCTTCAACAGCTTGGGCAAAGAGGGGCGCTGTAGGAATAGCCCCGGCCTCGCCTGCGCCTTTGATCCCCAATGGATTGAGCGGCGATGGCGTCACTTCATGGCCGATTTCGATATGCGGCACGTCCAGCGCCGTCGGCAGCAGGTAATCCATGAAGGAACCTGTGAGGAGCTGACCCTGTTCGTCGTAGATGATTTGCTCGTAGAAGGCGTTGCCAATACCCTGGGCCACGCCGCCGTGCATTTGCCCGTCCAGGATGAGGGGATTGATAACCTCACCGCAATCGTGGACGACGACGTATTTCAGGATGTTAACCTGAAAGGTATCCGGGTCTACTTCTACGATCATGGCGTGAACGCCTACGGCCGTAGCCCCATATTCCGGCCCAAAATAATTGGTAGATTCCAGGCCCGGCTCCGTGCCCGGCTTCACCGCGCCGCGCATCGGGTTCGCCTGCTGCGCCAACTGCCCCAGGGGGATGGCGCTGTCCGGCACGCCCTTCACCTGCACCTGGCCCTCGCCCAGTTCCAAATCCTCCTCGGCCGCTTCCAGCATTTCCGCCGCCAGCTTGAGGATTTTCTGGCGCACATCTTTGGCCGCTTCATTGATGGCGTTGCCCGCCACCACTGCGCCTCGGCTGGCAAACGTCCCCGCGCCCCAATGGAACTGATCCGTATCGCCGGTAATGATGTCCACATCCTTCACGTCCACGCCCACCTGATCGGCCACAATCTGGGCAAAGCTGGTGAAGTGCCCCTGCCCCTGCGTGCCGATACCGGTCGCCACGCTGACCCGGCCGCTGCTCTGCACCTGCACCCGCGCCCCTTCATACGGCCCAATTCCCGTCCCCTCGACGTAGGCGACGATACCCAGGCCCAAATGCCGCCCCTCGGCCCGCACCTGGGGCTGAATTTCGTCGTAGAATTTTTCGTATTCGATCATCTGTAATGCCTTGTCCAGGAGGGGTTCGTAATTGCCGCTGTCGTAGGTGAGCGGGGCAAAATCCTGGTAGATGATGACGTTATCGTAGGGGAAGGCGTCCGGCGGGATGAAGTTGCGGCGGCGGATTTCCGCCTTGTCAATGCCCAGCTCTTTGGCGGCAATGTCCAGCAGCCGCTCGACGACAAAGACGCCGTGCTGTCGCCCAGCGCCGCGGTAGGGCGTGACGATGGTTTTGTTGGTGAACACGGCCGTAAACTCACTATAGTAATTCTGAATATCATACGGCCCCAGCAAAGTACACTGACTGTTCAGCGGCACCGTCAGGCCATAAGGCGCGTAAGCCCCCTGATCGTGAATAAAAACATCCCGGATGCCCAGGATACGGCCGTCACTGGCAAACGCCGCCTCCACCTCGTGAATCTGATCCCGCTCATGCGTCGTGGCCACGAAATTCTCCGAGCGATCCTCAATCCACTTGACCGGCCGATCTAACTGCATCGCCGCCCAGGGCACCAGCATCTCCTCCGGGTAAAACATCATAATTTTGGGGCCAAAACCGCCGCCGATAAAGGGGGCAATCACCCGCACCTGGTTTTCGGACAGCCCTAGAAGCGCCGCCATCCCATTACGCACAAAAACGGGGGCCTGTGTCGTGTCCCAGATGGTCATACGGCCGTCCCGCCGGTCCCATTGGGCTACGACCCCCCGATTCTCCATCGCCGCCGCAATACCATGATCGTAATGCAACCGCCGTTTGACAATATGATCCGCCTGGCCGACGACCGACTCGTAATCACCTTTGCGCTGCACCACGTGAGCGGAAATATTGCTGCCCAAATCATCATGCACCAGCGGCGCGTCATCAGCCAACGCCTGCTCCATATCCACCACCGGCGGCAGCGGATCATACTCCACAAAAATTTCGTCCACCGCATCTTCGGCAATGTAACGGCTTTCGGCCACCACCATGACCACCGGCTCGCCCACATAGTTCACTTTGTCCTTTGCCAGGGGAACCTGCGTCCGTTCGTTAAAGACGATGTCTTTTACCGGCGGCGGGGGAACCAGCAGCGGACCGTGCTGCCAGTAATCGCCCAGGTCTACGGCCGTATACACCGCAATCACCCCCTCCCGTTCCCGGGCAAAAGAACTGTCAATCTCCAGAATACGGGCATGGGCATACGGGCTGCGCACAAAAGCCACGTGGGCCATCTCCGGCAAATTCACGTCGTCAGTAAACAACGCCTGCCCCGTCAACAAACGCGGGTCCTCATTACGCTTAATCCGTTCGCCAAAAAACTGTGTCGCAGCCATTGTGTTCTCCTTTTAGCTAAATCTCGTATCTTCTCAATAAACAGGGGAGGTGAAATTATCCAGACTCCCCTGTCGGTAACGGGTAAAAAGCTGGCGCTTGTTGTTGGACGAGATCAGCCAGACTGGGCAAAGCATATGTGCCAGCTACCCGGTCATGGATGTAG
>JAJRTP010000542.1 GCA_024278255.1 Chloroflexota bacterium
GTGATTTTGCGTATTTGTGAAGGGCACAAACCGGAATTATGCTGAAGTAATCCTGTTTTTCGTTACTTGTTTTCTGTTTGATTTGCCATATTTGGGTAAACAAATGATTTTATTGGGGTACATTTAGAATTGCTGGAGGATTATTCCCCAAGTTTGTGTCTGGCGGCAGGACGGGTAAAATCAATCCTATTGGCGCGCAGCGTAACTACCCGGAGAAGGCATGTCCGCTCATAAAATCAGAAATTTATTCCCCACTGGCAGCCGGCTAAGCAGGAACGATGGCAAATTTGGCACATTTGCCGGGGTTTTCACTCCCACCGTTCTCACCATTTTGGGTGTCATCATGTATTTGCGCCTGGGGCAGGTGGTGGGGAATGACGGGCTGCTGGGGGCCATCCTCGTCATCCTGATGGCTCACGTGATCACCATCAGCACCGGCCTATCTGTTTCCTCCGTGGCCACGAATACGCGGGTGGGGGCGGGCGGGGCATTTGCCATCATCTCCCAATCGCTGGGGCTGGAAGTGGGCGGCAGCGTGGGCATCCCCCTGTACCTGGCGCAAGCCATTTCCATTGTCATGTACGTGTTTGGCTTCAGCGAAGTCTGGCTGCGAATTTTCCCCAATCATCCGGGCTGGCTGGTGACGATTCTGACCTTTGCGGCGGTGTTTATCATTGCTTTTATCAGCGCCCGGTTTGCCAGCCGCATCCAGTTCCTCATTTTAGCGATTGTGGGTTTCTCCCTGGTTTCTATTTTTATGGGCGCGTTCCCTATTGCCGGACAAGCCGGATTTACGCAGACGCCGGTGTTGTGGGGTGATTTTCCCCTGTGGACTTTCTGGGAGAGTTTCGCCATCTTCTTCCCGGCGGTGACGGGCATTATGGTGGGCATCAGCCTCAGCGGGGATTTGCGCGATCCGCGGCAGAGCATTCCCATCGGCACGATGAGCGCTATTGGCGTGACGCTGATCATTTATTTGGCGCTGACGTATTGGCTGGCGCGGGTGGCTACGCCGGAAGAGCTGCTGACAAATACGACAATTATGGTGGACAAGGCGGTTATTGGCTGGGCGGTGTTGGCGGGGATGCTGGGGGCGACGTTTTCTTCGGCGTTGGGGTCGCTGGTGGCTGCGCCGCGGGTGCAGCAAGCGCTGGCTGACCATCGTATTTTGCCATTCAGCCATTTCTTTGCCCAGGATACGGGACAGGTGGAGCCGCGCCGGGCGCTGTTGGTAACGGGTAGTCTGGCCTTTGTGGTGATGCTTATAGCCATTCCGCTGGGCGGCTTGAATGCTATCGCCCCGATTATTACCATTTTCTTTTTGATTACGTATGGGATGCTGAATGTGGTGGTGGCGGTGGAGCAGCGGTTGGGTACGATTAGTTTTCGGCCTACTTTACGGGTGCCCACGGCCGTACCGATTGTCGGGGTGATTAGCTGTTTGTTTGTGACGCTGCTGGTCAGTCCGGTGGCGGGGGTTTTAGCGACGGTGTTGGTGTTGCTGTTGTATGTGTTTTTGATGCGGCGCAATCTGGACACGCTGGATTCTGACGTGCGCAGTGGTTTGTTTATGCAGGTGGCACAATGGGCGGCCACGCAGGCGAGTAAACTGCCGGGGGCGTCGGAGCGTACCTGGAACCCATCGGTGCTGGCGCCGGTGCAAGGGGATGAGTCTTTGCGGGGAAGTTACCGTTTTTTGTGGGGCATCACGCATCCCCAGGGCAGTATCCATATCTTGGGGATTTTCCCGGCGGAGGAGGCCCAAGCGGCGGCGGAATTGGCGGAATTGGCTCAGGCATTTGAGGCGGATGGCGTTCATGCTAATTTGACGCTGCTGGAGGATGCGGATTTTGTGAATGGGGTGCGGGTGGCGACGAAGGTACTGCAGCGGACGTTTTACCGGCCGAATTTGTTGTTTTTCCATTTACGGCCGTCTTCCGATCTAAACAGTTTGCAGGCATTAGTGGACAAAACGGCCGCTTACCGCATGGGGATTGTGCTGCTGGCCCGCCATCCGCAGTTGGACATGGGGCGGGAACAGGTAATCAACGTCTGGCTGTCCAACCAGGCGCCGGACTGGACGTTTGATTTGACGCAAAGCAACCTGGATTTGGCGATCTTGCTGGCGTACCAACTGATGCAGAATTGGCACGGCCGTATCAACCTGTGTATGGCAGTGAATGATGAGGCGGAGGAGGTGCAGGCGGCCGATTTTTTGCAGCAACTCATCACCCTGACCCGCCTGCCCGCCGCCCGGACAGAGGTGATTGTGGTAAAATCTCCTTTTCTCCAGGCTATTAACGTGGTGGCGCGGGCGGATTTGAGCTTTTTTGGCCTGCCCAAACCGGCGAGATTAACATTTTGTCAGGAAATTGTGGCCCTGGTAGACGGGTCTTGCGCTTTTGTCCGCGATTCAGGGGATGAGAGCGCGTTGGCATAAACGAAAAGAAAAACCACAGATTTCGCAGATTTAATCTGTGCAATCTGTGTAATCTGTGGATGATTTTCAGAGGAGAGGCGCATGAGCGGGACAATTGATATTAATGAGGCGGATGCGGCGACGCTGGCAACGCTGCCGGGGATTGGGGAGGAGTTGGCCCAACGCATTGTTGAGTATCGGGAAGAAGAACACCCCTTTGAGGATGTGTTTGATTTGACGGAAGTGCCCGGTATTTCGGTGCGCATGGTGCGGGCTTTTGAGGATGAGGTGGCGGTGGGTGGCGCGGATGAAGGGGCAGAGGTGGCGGCTACGGCCGTATCCCCTCCCGAAGAACCTGCCGAAGAAGCGGACGAAGGCGCTGAAACCGAACCGCCCGCCAAACCGGACGAAAC
>JAJRTP010000041.1 GCA_024278255.1 Chloroflexota bacterium
AAAAACATGATCCCACTTATGTGCCGGCCTTTAGCGAGGATGGCGGGGTGGATATGTATGGTATCAAGGGGCTGGTGTGGCGCAAAGGGGATGAGGTGATTGTCAATATGACACGGCCGTTCATCAAAAACCTGAACGACATGCCGCTGCCCATGCACGAACTGCTGCCCTGGGAAAGCTACCGGATGCCCTTGATAAAAGGGCCGTTCACCTTTATTGTGACCAGCCGGGGCTGTACGGCCGGTTGTACTTACTGCATCAAGCACGTCAGCTACCAGTATACCGTCCGTCTGCGCACACCGGAAAACATTATGGAAGAGTTGTGGAAGCTCAAAAAGATGGGGCTGAACAACATTCATATGTACGCCGACTTGTTTACCGTAAACCGGGATCAGGTGATCGGGTTGTGCAAGTTGATGATTGAGCAAAAAATCAATCTGCGCTGGACGTGTAACAGCCGGGTGGATTACGTGGACGAAGAGATGCTGCAATTGATGGGGCAGGCTGGTTGCTGGCTCATCTCCTGGGGCATTGAAAGCGGTAATGAACAAATCCTAAAGCACGCCCGCAAAGGGGCCGATCCTAAAAAAGCAAAGCGTGCCCTGACGTGGGCGCATCAAGCCGGTATCAAAAATTGGGGCTACTTTATCATTGGCCTGCCCGGCGAAACGGAAGAAACCATTCAGGAAACTATTGCCTTTGCCAAAGACCTGCCGCTGGATATTGCCTTGTTCCACATCGCCGCGCCTTATCCGGGAACGCCATTCTTCTTTGAAGTGGTAGAAAATAACTGGTTCCGGCCGGGAACGCGCTGGGAAGAGGTGGACATGGATAAGGGGACGGTGCTGGATTACGAAAATTTGTCGGCCGAGCGGCTGATGTACTGGCAGAAACGGGCTTTCCGCGAATGGGCTTTCCGCCCCGGCCCCATGTTGACTTATTTGAAGATGCTTTTCTCTGATCCCTCGACGTTGAAATCTGCCTTTAACGTGGGGATGCAGACGCTTAAGTGGCAGTTTACGGGAGAAGAATAGGCTCTTACGCGCCAACGTCGACAAAAAATTGTCGATAGGAACGGATGCCGGGATTTATCACGGCGGTGACTACGACCGAGATGAATCTCGGTATCCATCTTTTGTCAGCGTAGTCTGGCAAAAGACGTAGAATTTGGTAGAGAACAAGGTGATAAAGCTGGTATAATTATGCGAGAGGTGATAAATAATGAACCAGTCTATTCTTACGATAAGGATGTAGATGTTTTATATATCTCGTTTTCTCCGGGTGAGAAGGCGACAACGGCCGTTGAACTCAACGATAATATTCTGCTGCGTTTTAACAAGGCAGAAATGCGGGCTGTCGGTCTTACCTTGATGGATTTCTCCATGCTGGTACAGTAGACAAGTTTGGGGCCGCGCAGTTTTCCATTATATGGTTTAGACGATTTGGAACCGGAGTGGCGGGAGATTGTAGTGGAAATAATAAAAAGTCCGCCGGTAAACCACATATTAAAGATGTTGGTTTATACGCCATCCTTGACGGAAACGATTCCCATAATGACGGTGGAAACCCCCTCTCTGCCAATTGCTGTTTAATTTCATTCTTTTCCCATGTTTAGAAGTATCGTTTTTAATCGCTGGTTCCCCTTTGTGGATTTGGGGCTGGCGTTACTTGTGGGCGCCCTGTGGATGAAGGGGGGCGCCCGTTTTGGTTGGGTCATCCTGATATTGGCTTTGCTGCCCTGGGGGATGCGGGTCACTGTTCACCAACCAGCTTTTCGCCGAACGCGGCTGGATTGGCCGTTGCTGCTGTTTTTGTTCGCGGCCGTACTGGGCATGTGGACGGCCGTTAACTTCGGCATGGCGGCAGAAAAGTTCTGGTTAATTGTAGGCAGCATTGTCCTGTTTTACGCGCTGGCCGGGCAGTCGCGCCGGGATGTGTGGTTGGTGGCGGCAGTTTTAGGTGTGGTGGCGGCTGGTATTGCCGGTTATTTTTTGCTGTCCAATGATTGGGGTGCGCCAACGGCCGATTATTTTGGCCCGATTCGTTCGGTGGGTTTGCTGTTGATGCGGGTACGGCCGTCTTTACCGCTGCCCATCTTTCACCCCAACAAAGTGGCCGGAATGCTTGTCATTTTAATCCCTTTTATTTTGGCCTCCGCGTTTTATACCTGGCAAAAAAGATGGTGGAACTGGTTGCTGCTGGCATTGGCTTGTGGCGGGCTGGCTGCGCTGGGACTGCTGCTGACCGGGTCTATCGGGGCCTGGCTGGCGTTGGCGGCTGGATTGGGTGTCTGGCTGCTTTGGGAAGTGAGCGGGTTTGTCAGTCGAAAGGCGGCGGGGTCGCAGACGGCCGTATTCCTGGCGTTATTGGTTGGCGGGGTTGTGGTGGGTGTGGTGGCCATTGGCTTGGCAGTGGGACGGGTAACGGCCGTAAACCAAAGTCTGGCTCAACGTTCCGATTTACTGCGGCAAACCATGTACCTGATTGACGATTTTTCCATCATTGGCGGCGGCTTGGCCTCATTCCCGCCGCTCTATTCCGAATATATCCGCGTTATCCCCTTCTTCTTTGTCTTGTACAGCAACCTGTTTCTGGACGTCTGGCTGGAACTGAGTTTGGTGGGTTTACTAATCTTGCTGCTGCTGATGGGGCTTTCTTTTTGGTTATTGTACACTTCTCGGATTGATTCTGTGGAGGGAGTATCTGCCTTATCTGAAAAGAACGGCAAGCGGCACAGACAGCGGAAACCGTGGACCCGGCGAGAATTGTATCTGTTCCGTTGGGCTGCTTTTGTTTCCATCCTGGTGATGGCCTTGCACGGTCTGACGGATGATGCGTTGTATGGTGGACAGGGTACGCCATTTTTGTTTTTGGGAATGGGTATGGCGGTTGTAGTGTCTCGCCGGCGTTCTCGCCGCAAACCTGTGATAACCTGGACGCGGCGGAAGTTTTGGGTCGGGGGAACGGCCGTTTTGATTGCCCTGGTTCTTGGCTTGTTATTCCACCGGCCGTTGCTGGCGCGATGGTATGCCAATGTGGGCGCCGGGCAAATGGCGCGGGTGGATTTGGCGGTCTGGCCTTCCAATAACTGGGGCGGTTTCCATAGTGAAATGGCGTATGAACCGGCTATGCAGCAGTTTAACCAAGCTCTGACGTATGATCCCGATAACCGCACAGCGCAGCATCGTTTGGGGCTGATTGCTATGAAGACGGGGGATTATGCTACGGCCGTGTCCCAACTGGAAACAGCTTACCGCCTGAGTCCTGACCATCGCGGCATTCGCAAATCATTAGGCTACAGTTACGTTTGGTTGGGCGAGTTTGATCAGGCGCTGGACATCCTGACGCCCATTTCGGAACTCCCCATGGAAATGGCCGGTTTTCAGGCTTGGTGGATAAACCGCGACCAGCCTGAACTGTCTGACAATGCCGAAAAAATGGGCGCTATTTTTATAGACAGCGTAAAATCTTCTCAATAACTCCTCAGCAATTCTAAATGTAAATTTGCCCAAGCGCTTCAATTTAAGTTAAATACTTCCCAAACAAGACGGGAGAGTACAAGATGGGTAAAAAAGCACAAGTTCGTCATTTTATTGAACCGTTAAGCCAAACTGCCAGCACATTGCCTGACAAACGAGCAGGTAGACATAATCAGATTTACCAAATGAAAGATGCCGTTTTGGGCGCATTTT
>JAJRTP010000543.1 GCA_024278255.1 Chloroflexota bacterium
AAATGTTCTGGCTGAGCCGGCCGATTTTTTCGCGGGACTGCTGGATTAGCCGGGCTGTTTTGGCGTCGTTGAAGAGGGCGAAGTGGTGTTTTTTGTAAGCCAGGTGGCTGCATTCGTAGAAGAAGCGGCTGGCGGCACGGCTGGCGTGGAAACCGTGGGAGAAGAAACGGCCGTAAACAAACCCAAAGCGCCGCCGGGCCGAACAGACCAGGTTGTACTGGGCGGCGGTCAGCGTACCCTGATGCACTTCTTCAGCCAGATACCGTTTGAGCCAGCGTCCCTCCTGCACCAGCGCCCAAACCATAATGCCCAAAATCAGCCAGACGCCGCCCCAATCGAACAGCAGCGCGGCTAAAATGAAGCCGCCGCCGAGGGAGACGGTGAGATTATGCCAAAAGTGGAGGAATACGGCCGTACTCCAGCCCATTACCGGCGCCGTAATCCGCACAAATTTATTAGTGGATAGATAGCCTACAGCCAGCCCTAGCCCGGTCATACTGGTGAACAGGGCATGATTCAGGCCAAAAATGATGGCGCGCATAAACACATTCACCCCCCAGGCGCTTAAACCCCCGTCCTGATATTGGCCGATGAAATAATATACATTTTCTACAAGGGCAAAGCCCAGCCCGACCATCGCCCCGTAAATAATGCCATCCAGCCAGCTATCAATCTCCTCCCGGCGCAGCCAGAAAATGATAACCAGGACAAAACCTTTGACCGTTTCTTCTACGATGGGGGCAATGAAAGCGGCGCTCACCGTATCGGCTGCCGCACCATCCCCCGCCAGCAGGTAGATGGGGGCGCTGAACAGGGTATTGAAGATGTAGGCGATGATGATGCTGGGAATGGCTCCCCAAAGAAATACGGCGGCCAGCAGCCAGACAGGTTCTTTCTCATATCTGTCCGCCCAGTAGATGAGCGCGATGAAAAAGGCGGTGGGCACGGCCGTCGCCAGAAGGGAAAAGAGGAAGATGGCAGGTGTAATGGCAAACATCGGAGAAATCATACAGGCATCTGTCGTATTTTACCAAATTTACGATAAGACCTGCCCAAGTTGACAATATTATATAATGAACGTGTGAAATGTACGGGTGAAGAAATTTGTTGAGCTTTTCTGGAGGTGTGTTGATGAATGCGCGAAAAATGTATTTACTCTTTCCTGTTCTTCTGGCTGTGTTGGGAATTTTGTGGCTTGGTGCATGGCTGAATCGGCCTGCATCTGCCTTGAATTGCGCTGTGCCCGGAGACTATGCTGCCATTCAAACGGCCGTCAACAATCCGGCTTGCGATGTCATTGAAGTGGCTGTTGGTGTTTATGCGGAAAATTTGGTTATTGCCCGCACGGTAACCATTAACGGAGCAGGCGAAGCAAGTACGATTATAGACGGCGGAGGTGCTGGCCGGGTCATTTCCATCCAGCCGGGCGCGGTTGTTACACTGACCCGGATGGGCGTTACCAACGGCAGCGCGACTAATGGCGGCGGTATCGCCATTGAAAATGCCTCGGTGTGGTTGGAATGGCTGCGCGTGTACAGTAATACGGCCGTGCAGCTTGGCGGCGGTTTGTATATAACAGGCACAACCAACGTCGTTTATCTGACCGACAGCCAGATTATGAGCAACACCGCCCAAAGCAGCGGCGGCGGTATTTACAACCACAGCGTCTTGTTTGCCAGCCGGGTTAGGCTGAACAACAACCAGGCTGTTCCCGCTTCATTCGCGCCGGCCTACGGCGGCGGCATTGTCAACGAAGGTCAGATGACATTGGCAGCCAGTGAAGTAAACGGCAATTTGGCCCAGACGGCCGCCGGGGGTATCCAGAACACTGGCGTTTTCTCAATGGTTTTCAGTAGTGTGCAGCACAACAGCGTCAATGGTCCCTTTGGCGCGAGTGGTGGTGTGTCAAACAACGTTGGGGGTGAAATGGATATTCGCCAGAGCGCCATTTACAGCAACACGGCGCTTTCCAGCGCGGGGGGCTTGAGTAATGGCGGCGCCTTGCAAGTGACTAACAGCACAATCAGCGGCAACGGTTCCAACGGCAGCGGCGGCCTGGTCAATACAGGTAACGCTGAGATTTTGAATAGCGCCATTGCGTACAACCAGGCTTTCCTGTCCGACCAAGGCGGCCTTATCGTCTCCGGTGGCGCGGTAACGTTGACAAACAGCCTGATAGTTAACAACACGGCAGGCGGGGACAAGGATTGCGTCGTTGGCGGCGCGGCGTTGGTGTCTGCCGGGTACAACATGGACAGCGACAACAGTTGTGGATTAACCGCCGTCGGCGACTTGCCCGGCACAGACCCGATGCTTGGCCCCCTGCAGGATAACGGCGGCTCTACCTGGACGCACGCTTTACCGCCAGGCAGCCCGGCGGTAGACGCCGCTAACGACGCGGTTTGCCCCGCGACGGACCAGCGGAACTATTTGCGGGTGAGCGCTTGCGATATGGGGCCTTTCGAGTTGGTCTTTCCGGTCTGGCTGCCGGTTGTGTTGCAGTAATCAGGCGGTTGGGTAACTGGGTTATTCCCGGTTACCCAATGGCTCATCATAAAATTAACATCGCATCCCCAAAAGAATAGAAGCGGTATTTTTCGGAGACGGCCGTAGCATAAGCCCGCTTGATATTCTCCTGTCCGGCAAAGGCGGAGACGAGCATGAGCAGGCTGGATTGGGGCAAGTGGAAGTTGGTAATCATCACGTCCACTGCCCGGAACTTGTAGCCGGGATAGATGAACAGGTCGGTTGGCTCCTCAAAGGCGGAGACCGGTTTCCAGGGGCATAGATTGCTCGTTTCCCCGGCGGCGTCGCGGGCGCTGATGTTTTGCAGGCTGCCGTTGATGCCCGCGGAACGGAGCGCGCCGGTTTCCAGGGTGCGCACGGCCGTTGTCCCCACAGCCACAATGCGCCCGCCGGCCAATTTGGCCTCATTGATGCGCCGGGCAGTGTCGGGGGACAGGCTGGCCCATTCTGTGTGGATGGTATGCTGGCTGACCTCCGCCGCTTCTACCGGCTTGAAGGTGTCCAGTCCCACGTGCAGCGTTACTGTCTCAAAAATGACGCCTTTTTCCCGCAGGGCAAAAAGTAGATCAGGCGTGAAATGCAGCCCAGCAGTGGGCGCGGCGGCGGAACCGGGTGGGCGGGAGTAGACGGTTTGGTACCGCTCAGCGTCCTCCAGGGTTTCGTGGATGTAGGGGGGCAGGGGTGTGTATCCCAGTTCGTGCAGCCAGTCGTCTGTGGGCTGGTTGAACTGAATTTCGCGTTGGGGGCCATGGAGTACGGTCGTTACTTCCGCCGTCACATCGCTTACCTGTCCGTCTCCATCCAGCAGGTGAATAACGCTGCCTTCGCGCAGTTTTTTACCGCCAACAAGCGCTTTCCAGCGGGTGTTGTCAAGCTGTTCCAGGAGGAGAATTTCTACTTTGCCGCCGCTGGGTTTACGGCCGTACAACCGGGCCGGAATCACGCGGCTGTCGTTGCCCACCAGGATGTCGCCGGGCTGCAAATAGTCCAGAATGTCGCTGAATTGTTTGTGTTGGATACGGCCGTCTGCCCGGTGCAGTACCAGTAAGCGAGAGGTGTCCCGTTGGGCTAACGGCCGTTGGGCAATCAATTCTGGGGGAAGGGTGTAATCAAAATTGCTCGTTTTCACGTCTCACGCCTCACGTTTTCACAATGATTACGGAATGGTCGTCCTTGTGGATGGGTTTGACGGCCGCCATGATTTCATTAACGGCCGATTCCGGGGAGACGGCCGTTTGCAGAAATTCGGTTAACTGCTCGTCAGTCAGCCTGTCCCAAACGCCATCGCTGCACAGGAGCAGGCTGTCGCCAAGCTGTAAATGTAGATTCGTTATGTCAATTAACGGCGTTTCCGGGCCGCCCAGCGCGTGCATCAGCACATTGCCGTAAGGGTGATTGCGGGACTCGTCGGCAGTGATGTGGCCTTGTTTGACCAGCCACATCACCAGGGAATGGTCTTCGGTGATTTGTTCCAGGTTGTTTTGGCGGAACAGGTAGGTGCGGCTGTCGCCTACGTTGCCGATGATGGCGGTACGGCCGTAGATCAGAGCGCAGGTGACCGTGCTGGCGGTGCGAATATCGTGCGCTTCGCCATAGGCCAGAATGTTTTCATGGGCCGTCATAATGGCTTCATACAAGCCCACTTCCAGCGCTGACTGTTGTTCCGGGGAAAGCGGATCGGACAGCCCAGACCACAACGGTTCCGTCAATTCAGCAATGGTTTCCACGGCGATGTGGCTGGCCTGGCCGCCTTCATGATGGCCGCCCACGCCATCTGCTACGAGGAACAAGCCATACGGAACACCTTCCGGACTGGTATGAACCTGGGCCAGAATGGCATCCTGGTTGGCTCGATTTGGCACCTGTTTGGCCTGCGTCGCGGCGACGGCTGTTAGAGTCATTGCAGTGTTCAGTGTTCAGTGTTCAGTGTGCAGTGGGAATGGTTTACTGAACACTGATTACTGCACACTGAAAAACTAATCCTGATAATCCCAGCCAAAATCCACTTCCAGCCGTTCTTCACCGGGGGCCAGGATGATGCCGATACGGCCGGTTCCCACAAACGGCCACGTCCAGGAACCGGGGATGAGCAAGTCTACGTTGGCCGGGCTGAGGGCGTCAATGGCCACGCAATATAACCCTTCTTCCAGATTGGGGAAGCGGTACAGTCCGTCCTCGTCGGTGATGGTGGTGGAGAGGATATTGCTGCTGTTGAAAACGCCGTCTTCAGGGCAGGCGTCCTTTGCCAGAATGACGGTGACGCCAGGCAGACGGCCTTCGTTGAAGTTCAGCGTGCCGTCGCCAATGTAGACGCCGGTATCTTCAATTTCCACACAGCCGCGGGTCGGTTCGCCGTCAATGACGCGGCAGAAATCTTCCCAGACGACGCCACCGATAACGGCCGAATTCGGTTCCGGCGTCGGTTCCGGCACGCCGACGGTAAATTTAACCCAGAATACTTCGCTGGGCAGGCCGCCGACGCCGAAGGTCTGGTTGTTGGTGTCGCTGAGAAGCCAATCTTCCCGGTAAACGCCGTCTTCTTCCGGCGCGGTGAAGGTGACGGACAGGTCTACCGTTTGGCCGGGGGCGACGGGGCCGGGTAAGGGTACGGCCGTCGGCCCCGGCACGTCGTCGCCGCCCACGG
>JAJRTP010000544.1 GCA_024278255.1 Chloroflexota bacterium
ATCGCAAGTTGCATACTGAACGGGTTGTTGCCGTTGCCGGTTTAGTCAACTTTGCAAAAAGGAGTCGCTATGTTTATTAAGGTTCAAAAATGGGGAAAGGGGTAATCTGTCTTTCCCTCTTATTCTGAAATAACTCTACTACGTAAACTGCTATCTTCAATTACCAGCGTATTGTAATTGTTAATGCCACCACCAGAATAAGTAGCAATATTGTTCTCAAATCTATTGCCACTTATTCTGGTGACGCCAAAACTGTGAATGGCACCCCCTCTATTAGCCGTATTGCTAATGAATGTGGTGTTTGTGAGGGTTAATGAATTATAAGAACTAAAAATACCGCCACCATCATTATTGGCAGAGTTTTCGTTAAAACTACTGTTAACTATTGTGCCTGTACCATGATCTATATAAATGCCGCCGCCGTTACTCGCTGAATTATTGTTGAAGACGACATCGTTTAAAACAAGATTGGCGCCATTATTTACCAAAATACCGCCACCACAATAAAGAGGACATGTGGAACTTGGGCTGGACACCTCTCCATTAATAAGAGACAAAGAAGTGATTGTCACAGCCGTACCGTTATCAATCTCCAATATACGGCTCTGATTATTGCCGTTAATGGTAAGGGAAACGGCCGTGCTACCATCCATGGTCAACGTATCAGTAATTACCGGCAACTGGCTGCCATTCAAAGTAATCGTACTGTTTGCCGGAAGATTAAATTCAATAATATCGGCTCCTGGCGTATTATTGGCGCCAGTTATAGCCTGGCGCAATGATCCAGAACCGGAATCATTAACCGTTGTCACCATAAAAACGGCCGTTGGCTCCGCCACCACATCATTCAACCCCCACAACAAAAAGAAAAACGAACCAATACCTAACAGAAAACAAAACCCCAACCAAAACTTGTGCGCCGATGTTTGCATCATTTTGATCCCCTTTTGAGATATATGCTGTTTTCAAATCACAAATAAGTATTATCAGCAAAGGAATTGTAACCAACAATCTTTTTTCAGGCTAAAAATAAATCGGGGTTAGCCGAGACCCAATCGTACAAGTCGCGGATGCCCTCAATGGGGGAGACAGCCGGCTGCCAGCCCAATAAGTCACGCGCTTTGCGGATGTCGGCAATGAAGACGCGCTGGTCACCGGGCCGCCAGTCGCCCCAGGTCACGTCAATCTCCCGGCCGGCCAGTTCTGCCAGCAGCGGGCCAAATTCGGACCAGATGGAGAGGGTGTTGTCTGGCCCGCCCCCCACATTGAACGCCTGACCGCGCAACTCGTCAATCTTCTGGATACCCAATTCGTAAGCCCGGATCAGGTCAGAAACGTGGAGCAGGTCGCGCACCTGACGGCCGTCACCGTAAATACTCAATCCCCGCCCCAACACAGCCGCAATAATAAAATGCGCCACCCAGCCCTGGTCTTCCACACCGAACTGGCGACGGCCGTAAATACAAGACTGTCGAAAAACCATCGTGCGCAAGCCGTAAATCCGGGCATAGTCCAACATATATTGGTCGCCCGTCCCCTTGGAGCAGCCATACGGCGAATGAAAATCCAGCGGATAACTTTCCGGGATGCCCTGGGGGTAATCGGCGTAGCCGTACCGGTCGCCCTGTAATTCCACCCGCGCTGCTTCCATGCCACCATACACTTTATTGGTAGAAGCGTACAATACGGCCGCTTCCGGCGCATAATGTCGCACCGCTTCCAGCACGTTAAACGTGCCCAGGGCGTTAATCTCAAAATCCTCCCGCGGATCGAGAACGGAAGTGGTCACCGCCACCTGGCTGGCTAAATGCAAAACCACATCGCTGCCAGGAATCGCCTCGCCTAACCGTCGGTAATCCCGAATATCGCCTTCCACAAATTGCAAGCCATCGCTAAACTGCCCGCGCAGCCATTCCAGATTGGATGGCCCGCCTTTGCGCGACAAATTGTCATAGATGACCACCGTATGTCCCTGTTTCAGGAAATGTTCCACACTGTTACTGCCAATAAACCCGGCTCCGCCGGTGATAAAAATTTTCATATTTTCGTTGTCCATCCTTGAGGTAGTGCCAGGCACGGGGCAAACGACCTGGGCCATTTATAGATTTGACGCCCCGTGCCTGGCACTGCTTTTCGTCGGCAATATCTGATTATTATACAGAGGGACGGCCGTTAACCCTTAACCGCCAAGCGAGCAAGCAACTGTTTTTGCTGCCTGTCTAAAAAAGTGCGGTACGGTGCATCCAGCGGGGAAAGGGTCATAATGAGAGCGTCCTCGCCCGTGTCCCGGTAGTAGCGAATGCGCTCCCCCACAACTGCAAAACGATACTTTTTGTACAGGTTTTGTGCGGCCACATTGCTGGGGCGCACTTCCAACGTCACCAGATTAACGGGATGACGATACGCCAGGTACAGCATGTTGAGCAGCAGCATTTCTCCCAACCCCAATCCCCGCCAATCGGGATGCACGGCCACCGTGCTGATATGCACTTCTTCCCCCAGCAGCCAGTAACCACTAAAGCCAATAATGTGACTGTTCTGGTCATCAGGCTGCCATTCCAACACCTGATAGTAAGCCAAATCATTGTCCACTATTTCATGTTCAAACATACCGTTGCGAGCTGGCGTGGGGAAGGAGAGGCGGTCAATTTCTTTAACGGCCGTCACATCCATCGCCTGCATTTTGCGTAAATTGTAAGGCGGGGGAATGGTTAACATGGGAGATTAGAGACCGGAGATTGGCGCATCACATCTCTACTTGCCGGTCGGGTCTTTCAGGTAAATAGGGGCCAGGGAAGCCGCGTCATCCGTCTGGCCCTTACGCAGACGCTGCCAGCCAATATCGGCCAGATAGCCGGCCCGCCGCACCGAATCTGCCGCGGACACGACCTGAAAACGCTTGCCCGCCGCCCGGATTTGTTTGGCCGCTTCCGGCGTAATTTCACTGGCAAAGGTGATACGGCCGTCCAGCCCCGCCAAAAATTCTTGCCAGGTAGCCACAACCGGACGGTCTTCCGCCTGCCAGCCACGGCCGTTCACCCATTCATACAACGCCGCCACAATCCGGGAACGCCCCGCCTCGGCAATAATTGCCAGTTTGTCCGGCAGCGGCCCAAAAGAAGCGGCCACAATATCCAGCGTAGGCACACCCAGCAGCGGCGTTCCATTTGCCAGAGACAAACCTTTGGCTTCGGCCAGCCCCACCCGCAGGCCGGTGTAGGAACCGGGGCCAATCGCCACGGCAATGCCGTCCAAATCGGCCGCCGCGATGCCGCCATGCCGCAGCATCGACCCAATGGCCGGGGCCAGTTCAATGGTGTGGTTATTCAGACAACGCCAACCCGTTTCGGCAATAACGGCCGTGCCGTCATGCAGTGCCAAACCCAACCAACGTGTTGCCGTATCAATTGCCAGAATCATACTCAAACCCCAAATGCGCTCTTACGGAACTGCTCCAGCAAGGCTGCCGAGCGGTCGCCCACCGCCTTGATGTGCAGTTTGCGCCGCGTCTCGCTCACATCACTGAGCGCAATCCACAGCCGGTCGGCGGGAATAAGCGCTTCAATCCGCTCCGGCCATTCGATCATCACCGCGCCGCCGCTATTGAAAATGTCGTCCAGCCCGGCCGTGGCCACATCCATTTCGCTTTCCAGCCGGTAGCAATCCAGATGGTAGAGGATACGGCCGTCGGGCAGCCGCGGATACTCATTCACCAAAACATACGTCGGGCTGGTCACGCGCAGGGCGCTGCCCCAACCGCGGCCAATGCCTCGTGCCAACGCCGTTTTACCCGCACCCAATTCCCCCGCCAGACAGATAACGTCATACGGCCGTAGCAGTTCCCCCAGACGCACGCCCAGGCGCACCGTCTGCTCCTCGCTATTGCTTACAAAATCCAGCGTCCACCTGTCTAATATCGCCATGATTAAAATCTCACGCACTTTTCACGATGAATGGTACCAAAGCGTGGCGAAACAATTATACCCCACCCAGTCTAACATGGTATTATTAAAGTAACTGCAAAAATAAGCAACAGAGAAACTTATGCGCATACTAATTATTTCCGATATTCACGCTAATTTAGCCGCCTTCCAGGCTGTTTTGACCGATGCCGAAGGCCAATGGGACACCATCTGGTTCCTGGGCGATCTGGTTGGTTACGGCCCGGACCCCAACGAATGTGTGGCCGAACTGCAAAAATATGACCACATCGCCCTGACCGGCAACCACGATCAGGCCGTTTTAGGCAATCTGGACATCACCACGTTCAACCGGGAAGCGATTGCCGCCATCACCTGGACACAAGAAACCATTGACGAAGACACCCGCAGTTATCTGGTAGAACGGCCGTCCAAACTGGTGGAAGGCAATTTTACCCTGGCCCACGCCAGCCCCCGCCATCCCGTCTGGGAATACATTTTAGACCCGCACACGGCCGCGGAAAATTTTGGCTGGTTCGAGACGTCCTACTGCATCGTCGGTCATACCCACGTGCCGGTGATGTTTGAAGAGCATAACAACGGCCACCGCACCATCCTGGTCAGAATGCCCAATTACAGCGAAACCATCCCCCCGTATGAGTTTGGTCAGGTAGACGGCCGTTTCATCATCAATCCCGGCAGCGTCGGCCAACCCCGCGACTCTGACCCCCGCGCCGCCTACGCCCTGCTGGACACCAATAGCATGACCTGGGCCTACAAGCGCGTAGAATACCCCGTCGCCGAAACGCAGCGCAAGATGAAACGATTCGGTATGCCCCAGCGCCTCATTGACCGGCTGGCGCACGGCATGTAGCAAGTCAGGCGATTTGGCAAATCGCCCCACACAACCCAAACAACTATCACCATCACCCCACAGACTCGTTTTTCCGGTTCTCCGGTTGTTTGAATCCTCTATTTATTGTAAACTTCCACTGTCCTGTTTTTAG
>JAJRTP010000545.1 GCA_024278255.1 Chloroflexota bacterium
CGGCGTCGCTCCCGCTTCTATCGCTTGACGGAAGCTGTGGGCAATGCCCATCATATCCGCCTGCTCGGAGCCGTAGTTGGCCGCTTGCAGGCTTAAAATCTCCGCTTTCTTGCTGCCTTCAAACAGAACGACGGGGATTTCCCTATCGCCGTATTTTTCTAACAGGGCGGTGATGACTTTTTCCAACGAACCGAGGGAATTGGACAGGGTGGCAATCATGGTGCGGGCGACTTCAACGGAGATTTCCTTGTCGGGATGGTCGGTCGCCCAGTCGGCCAACGCCCACGACAACAACCGCGCCATTCGCCGCCGGTGTCCCGATACGATGAAATAGGTTCCCGCTTCGCCGTTGGGGGAAGCGAGTAATGTTTGCCATTCATCAAGGCCGCGTTCGTAGATTTGCAGACACAGCGTCGCCATGCTTTCGATGTCGTACACGGTTCGCATTTGCGCGGGGTGTTGCTTCAGGTTTTTGATGGGAATGTGTATGGTCATGGGGTCTCCTTCGTGTGAGCGCTATCCGTCCTTATATAAATAGGAAAAGAGGATCGTTGTTTCTTCGTAAAACTGCTGCTGAAAAGCTAGACTTTCCGCAACCGCGCCACTTCTTTCGCGTCACCGATTTTCAGCCGACGGCCGTTGGTGACAGTGATGGTATGCGTGTAGGTGGGAAACGCCTGTGTTGAGCGAAGCCGAAACGGCCGGACAGGGCTGTCATAGTCATAAGCGGTTTCAATGTGGGTGATGCAATGGATGCCGGTGGCTGGATGGCTCACCTGGTCACCAACTTGCAATTGTCTGAATTCTTCTTTGGTCATCGTGTCAATACTCCCGAGGCAACAGCGCCGTTGTCACACTGCGATCGCTTTCCGTGATGATCCAAATTCGCTTTGTTTCGCCCCCGCCAATGGGCACATCGTAGGCTGACAGGATGCGATACCCCTCTTTGACGGCCGTATCGTTCTGCCGCTTGTCAAACGCATCCAGCTCGCCCCAATCGCCTTGCGCGTGTCGAGCTAAAAATGGAGCAAAATCCACACCCAAATCAGCCGCGCCCGGCGTCATGACGACGTGGCCTAGCTCAAACAGCTTGTCTCTGTCTGGCTCGTCGGCCAGCATGATGGATAGGTACGGGCTGCCCCGTATGGTCTGGCTTCAGAACCGCTTTCATCTGCCAATACCGGCGCCGCCCAATGCCACGAATGATGACAGTGAACAGTCGCTCGTTAGGGCTGATGTCTTTACCCCCGGTGATAGACATTCCCAAAATATCATGCCAAATGCCCTTGTAGTCATTTGGCCAGTCGGATTCAACGGCACGGCGCATCAGGTCAATGACACCATCGGAGGCAGTCACCGGGATTTTGAAATGCTGCCGGGTGACTTCATCTACGCCCAGTTGGGAAAGACGGGCATCGAGGAGTAAACCATCCTGCATCATCTCTACCCGACTGGGACCGACATGGATGATAACGGGTTCCGGCTCCGAATCAGACGGGGCGGTGTCCGTCCAATACAATCCCATTTGGTTGAGTGGAACTTCTGGTGGCGTTAACTTGGCTATCTCCACGTATCCCAATTCACGGCAAAGGGTATCGGCCGTTTCCAAAATGCGTTGGTAACCAGCGGCATCTATCTGGTCGGCAGCATGGGTGGGGAATAGATAAGCGGCCACTGTATCAGTGACCGCCGCGTAAGAAAGGTAGGTTTGACTGCCCACCGTAACAGTGGGCAGTTGTTGGATTTGTGTCTTTAGTTTTTCCATGGAATAGCTCCGGTGAATAGGAGGGATGTTACAGATTGTGTAGCTGCCGGAACGAGCCGGTTAATGGATGAATCTCGTAATCCCGACCGCGTATCAAGTCGTGAACGGCCGGATACACGGTCACGTTGTAGTCAGCATGGTATTCACCCACTCCAGACATCTGCAAGCGGCGATGTGTATCATAGGCATTGTGGATGACGATGCGGGTGTTGAGCTGATCCGGCCAACGGCCAGCCGCCAAAAGCTGTTGTGCGATGTTGATAGCGCGGTGGTGAGCGCCGGTGTCTTTACGGCCGTTTCCAATTTTGATCTGTAAATTCCAGTCGGGGTTACTCATCGGGTGGTCTCCCTGCTTGCTGACGAATATTCCCAGACGGAAACTTGGTCTGGCAGTTGCATAATGATGGGCAAAACATCTTCGCGGCGGAGACGGCCGTTGCCGATGCCGGGGAAGTTTAATGCGACCAGAGCATTAGGATGCGCGGCGCACCAGGCACACAAAGCAGCGACGCTGTGCCGAATGAGTTCCAAACTGGCCGATTGGCTGTAATGCCGTTTGACCTGAAAAGCGCCCATCCTGGCTTTCGGCCAACGCGGGCTGACGAGCAAGCCGTACTGCCCTTGACCTGTCCTGAGCTGCGTCGAAGGGTTGCCGCAAACGCTCAGGATTTGGTTTCCCAATGCCGCGTCGAGTCCTGAAAAACGGTCGCGGGCTTGCCGGGCAATACCCCGGCCCATCACCAACGCCCCGTTTTGCTTTATCGTCGCATTGGTCGTTATCAGAAACAAATCTACTTCGTCGAAAGCTGACCACATGTTAC
>JAJRTP010000546.1 GCA_024278255.1 Chloroflexota bacterium
GGCCCCGCCGGCCGCAGAGGAAGGAACGGCTGAAGATACCAATAGCAACTAGATAGTTTTTGATTGAGGACGAGGCGTCAGGTAACAGCCTGACGCCTCTTTGCTAACACCATGCGCTCATTTTTTCTTTGGCTTCTGGCGGCAAGCTTACTGGCTGCCGCATTGATTGTATGGGGGGAAAAGCCTGGTTCCGCTGAAGCATCTCGACTGGCGTTAGCCCCAGCGGTGACTGTCAGCCAGGCTCCAGCACAACAAGTAGATGATCCGGCCCGGTCTGATTTTGCCTGCCGTTTATGCCATCAGGATACAACGGCCGTTATCGAATTTCCGTCCGGTGAAACCATTTCCGCCCAGGTTGACCCCCAGCATTTGGCTCTTTCCGCTCATGGCACGGCTGAGGAACCGCTGGCCTGTACAAGCTGCCATGACCCCAACGAGTACCGTATCCCCCATGACGGCGTTACTGCCCCGGATTATCGTAGTTATCAAACTGAGAAGTCGGCTGCTTGTGTGGGCTGCCACCAGCCGACCCATCTTACCAGCCACCTGGATATGGCTGCTGAGGAGCCAGTGGTGTGTACCGATTGCCATGATTCGCATGAGGTGCAGCCGGTAGCAGAGTGGGAGACAACAGAGATTGTGGCTAACTGTGTGCAGTGTCATGAAGTGGAGGAGGGGAATCGGTTAACGGCCGTACTCGAAGCCGGTCTCTTCACCAGTGAGCCGCGGGAGGATGAGTATTGTCTGGCCTGCCATACCCAGCCGGATATGACCCTGACCTTTGCCAATGGCGATACCAAGTCCTTAACCATTGACCCGGAGGTTTTGCGCCAGTCTGTGCATGGGGAAGACAATCCCTGGCAACCATTGGCTTGCCGTAACTGCCATCAAGACGATATGACCTACCCTCATGAACCGGTGGATGTGGGCAGCCTGCGAGAATACAGCCTGGAAAAATATCCAACCTGTGCCTCCTGCCATGATCACAATTACGATCTGGCGTTGGACAGCGTGCATGGCGCAGCTTTAGAGGAAGGGGAACTGGAAGCGGCCGTTTGCACCGATTGTCACGGCTCGCACGACACGCCGCCGCCAGACGAACCGCGGGAGCGCATCTCTCAGACGTGCCGGCAGTGCCATAGCACCATCTTCGATGACTACGCCGAAAGTGTCCATGGCGAAGCGCTGCTGGAAGATGGCAACGAAGACGTGCCTACCTGTATTAATTGTCACGGCGTCCACAACATTGGCGACCCCACCACAGATTTATTCCGCATCCGCTCGCCAGAATTGTGTGCCAGTTGTCATGCCAACCAGGCGTTGATGGCTGAATATGACATTTCGACGGACGTTTTTGAAACGTATGTGGCTGATTTTCACGGCACAACGGTGACATTGTTTGAGCACGAAGACCCGAATGCGCCTACCAACAAAGCGGTCTGCTATGATTGCCACGGCGTGCATAACATCAAAGACCCGAATGATCCGGAAGCGGGGATTAAAGCCAATTTACTGGAAACTTGCCAGCAGTGCCATCCTGATGCGACGACTAATTTCCCGGATGCCTGGACGAGCCATTTTCGGCCGTCGTTGGAACACAACCCTTTGGTTTATCTGGTGAATCTGTTTTACGCGATTGTGATTCCCTTCACGTTGCTATTTTTCGCTTTTCTGATCGGCACGGATATTTACCGCCGGATACGCATGCACCGGCAGAAGAAGTAAGGCGATTTGCCAAATCGCCTTACCGGAGATTTGTTTATGGCAGCAGCAAAAAATAATCTTCCCAAAGAATTCCCTCGTTTCCGGGTAGGAGCGCGTATTGAGCATATTATTCTGCTTGTGAGCTTTACCATCCTGGCCATAACCGGTTTGCCGCAAAAGTACGCCCTAACAGGTTGGGGGGGGAGCATGATTGCCTGGATGGGCGGTATTGAACAAGTGCGCATAATTCATCGTTATGCAGCTTTTGCGTTGACGGTTGGCGCCATTTATCATCTCTTTACCTCAGGTTATCGGCTTTATGTAAAGCGGGAACGTATGCGTATCATGTTGCGGGGTTATGATGCCCGCGATTTGTGGAATTACGTTGGATTTAACCTGGGCCGGGTTGCCAATCACCCTAAAATGAGGAAGTTTAATTTTGGCGAGAAGATCGAGTATTGGGCCGTTGTGTGGGGAACAGCCATTATGGCCATTACCGGCTTCATGTTGTGGAATCCCATCGCCATCACCTCTGTACTCCCTGGACAATTCATCCCGGCCGCCAAGGCTGCTCACGGTGGCGAAGCTATACTTGCTGTCTTGTCTATCCTCCTTTGGCATATGTATAACGTACTGATCAAACATCGTAATTTCAGTATTTTTACCGGGAAACTTCCTCTTGATCAGATGGAAGAAGAGCACGCTCTGGAACTGGAGCGTCTGGAAAGTGGCGGATCACCCTGGCCTGGTCTGGCCTTGCCGGTTTTGCGGCGGCGGCGGCGAATCTTCTTCATCGCCAGCATCATAATTGGTGGGCTGCTGCTCGCCATTGTGATATGGGGTGCTACGTTTGAAGAGACTGCCATCACAACAATACCCCGCGTTACCAGAGAAGTATTTGTACCTTTAAGCACTCCCTCGCCATGAGGTTTCATCGGTTCGAATAACATTGGCGCTGCCACGATTAGCCGATCCGACCTTGATTAAGATACTGACATCACTACTCCAATCGTATATTAGCCCAGGTAGGGGTTAACTACCACCAAAAGAGGAGAGTGAGTAATGACCAGAAGTTGGCCGTTCTTGTTTGTTGTTTTGTTGGCTGTTGGCGCATTCTTGCTAATTGGTTGTACTGGCCCTCAAGGTCCGGCTGGCCCTGTGGGGCCGGCTGGTGCACCTGGTCCCCTGGGACCACCCGGTCCTCCTGGGCAAGACGCTACTGCCAGCCAGGAGTATATTGGTTCAGAGGAATGTGGGGAGTGCCACGAAGCAGAATACGCTAAATTCATACTCTCCGGCCATCCGTATAAGTTGAATAAAATAGAAAATGGAGAACCGCCTCGTTATCCCTTTGATTTCAGGACTGGCGGCGTAAATGATCCACCTGAAGGAATGACCTGGAATGATATTACCTATGTGATTGGCGGTTTTGGTTGGAAAGCTCGTTTCATGGACAAAGATGGCTATATCATCACCGGCGATGAGAATGCCACGACCCAATACAATTTTGCCAACAGAACATTAGATACTCGCGCTGGTTGGGTTGGTTATCATGCCGGGGAGGAGAACAAGCCTTTTGATTGCGGCGCGTGCCATACCACGGGTTACAGTCCGCAAGGGCATCAGGATGATCTAGAGGGTATTATTGGTACCTGGGCCTTCCCCGGTATTCAATGTGAAGCATGTCATGGTCCCGGCAGCCGTCATGCAGAAGACCCGCCTGGCGTACGCATGGTACTCGACCGGTCGTCGCAGCAGTGTGGTGAATGCCACGTACGGGGGAACCCGGCTCAGATAGATGCCAGCGGTGGGTTTGAGAGACACCACGAGCAATATGAAGACCTGTACAACTCTAAACATTTCGCCATTACCTGCGTCACCTGCCATGACCCACATGCCAGTGCTCTTTACCCTGACGAGACCGTTAATCCTAACAAGGGTATTAGCCAGACGTGCGAAACCTGCCACTGGGCGCGACTCACGCAGAAAATCTCCAAGCATTCTATTATTGAGTGTATTGATTGCCATATGCCGCCCATGGCGAAGTCTGCTCAAGGTGATCCGGAGCGGTTTACGGCCGATGTGCGTTCACATCAATTCTCCATCAACACTGATCCGGAAGCCCCTCAATTTTATGAAGAAGGCTCATTTGTGATGCCGTATCTCACTTTGGATTATGCGTGTAAACATTGTCATAACGGGCAGGGATACTCAGACCTTGATTTAGATACATTGGCAGAAACAGCGTCCGGGTATCATGATCCAGCTACGCCAACGCCTGAACCAACACCCACGCCTGAACCGGAAGCTACGGAAACGCCATGATGTGTTCTATATTCTAAAGGGAGTTCGATATGCGTAGGATCGGGTCGGCCATAAAGCATTTCATATTTCCTCCTACTGGCAGCCCGCGTTGGCTGAGAGTGCTGCCCTTCGCTATTGCTGGCGTGTTGACGCTAGTGGTCCTTTATAGCAGTGTCCAGGCATGGACTTATACAAACTCGTCCGAATTCTGTGGCACTTCTTGCCATACAATGCCGCCTGAGTATAGTGCCTACCAGCGATCTCCACATGCCCGGGTACAATGCGTTGAATGTCACATTGGACGTGATGTTGTTACTACGCAGTTTACCCGTAAGGCAGGCGACTTACGCCATGTTTTGCTGACAATCACTGAGGATTATGAATTCCCTATTTACTCGCGGGCTATGCGGCCGGCACGTGATTCTTGTGAAAGGTGTCACTTCCCGGAAAAGTTTTCGGATGACAGCTTGCGCGAAATTCGCCATTACGATGATGGAGCCGATTCGCCACAAAGCACTTTCCTTATTATGAAGACTGGCGGGGGAACTGAGCGTGAAGGGTTGGGTCGTGGCATCCATTGGCATATTGAGAATGAGGTTTTCTTTCTGGCCACAGATAAGCTGCAACAGGATATTCCGTATGTTCGCGCCGTGGATAGTAAGGGTAATATCACAGAGTATTACGATATTGCTGCTGATTTCACGCCGGAAGATGTGGCTGGCAGCACGTTGGAGCAGATGGATTGTATCACCTGCCATAATCGTATTACACACGCAGTTCCGAACCCGGACACGGCCGTTGATCAGGCATTGGCAAAACAGTTGCTGCCCACTGATTTACCGGAGATTCGGGAGCAATCGGTGGATCTTCTAAGCACACGATATGCGGATCAACAGGAGGCTATGGATAGTATTGGTACGCTTAATGATTTTTATGCAGAGAATTACCCTGAAATCTTTAGTGAGCGCGGGAAAGAAATTCAGGAGGTAATCAGCACTTTACAAGAAATATATACACAGCTTGTTTTTCCCGAACAAAGCCTGGATTGGAACACGCATCCTGATAATTTGGGGCACAAAAATTTCTCTGGCTGCTTCCGTTGTCACGATGGTAAACATCTTAGTGGCGATGAGCAGGCTATCCGGCTGGAGTGTAATCTGTGCCATTCCGTACCGGTTGTGACGGATAATACAACGCTGGTGACGAGTCTGGAGGTGGGGCGCGGGCCTGAACCTCCGTCGCACACGCATTCCAGTTGGATAACACTGCATGGAAAGGTGATTGATTCGTCTTGTGCAGCTTGCCATGAACCAGGTGATGATTCAGTAGATTACACGGAATTAGAAGGTGTGCCCCCGGTGGATGGCTCATTCTGCGGTAATTCTGCTTGCCATGCTTCTGAGTGGGAGTTTACGGGTTTTGATTCGCCGGAGTTGGCTTCTGTTTTGGAGCGCCAGATGTACGTATTGCTAAATACCAGCCCTTACCTGCTCGAAGGGGTGCCGCGTACCTATGAGGGAATGTTTGCAGCGATGTTTAACGGCCGTTGCGTGAGTTGCCATAGTGGCGTCAATGCTGAAGCTGGGCTTGATCTGAGCAGCTATGAAGCCGCGCTGGCGGGTGGCGAGAGCGGGCCGGCATTAGTTCCTGGTGACCCTGATGCCAGCCTTTTGATCCAGCGTCAATCTGAGTCAAAGGAGCATTTTGGCCAGGTATTGGCAGATGAACTGGACGCATTAAGAGAATGGATTGCGGCCGGAGCACCAGAGGAGTAAGTGATGCGGGATTGATTTTCCGCATCACCAAAGTGGGGAGCCTTGTGCCTTGGGTGACACCGTTGCCTTAGAGGAGGGGATCTTTTAGCAAAAAAGCTGGACATAGTGTATGTCCAGCTTTTTTGTTGTGCGTTTTTCCTATCATCATGCTGTGTCTATCTCCGCCGGCCAATGAGCCTGAATGCGATGCAGTACATAACCCAGCCCCAGTAAGATGCCCACAGGGACGACAAACCGCAGCACAAACAAGAGTAACAGAATGAGGATCGCGTAAAATTCGTTCATGGTTGTCGCCTCCTTGTTCATGCGCGATTTGGTAAATCGCGCTGCATTGGGGAAAGGGTGAAGGATAAAACGGCCGTTTCCCCGCCAATTCTTCTACCTCTATTATATTTTTATTGAGACATTATATCAATTGGGAAAACGGGTCATGGGTGTGTGGGAGGAACAACCCATCCGGTCAGATTAGTTCAACCTTTAATATTGAACCAATCTTTTACCACTCATCCAAATCAATCAGGCCGCGCTTGATAGCATATTTCACCAGGTCTACCCGGCTGTGCAAATTCAGCTTACGCATCAGATTTTCCCGGTGCCGATCTACCGTTTTGACACTGATGCCCAGGCGTTCGGCAATCTCGGCATTGGTCAAGCCATCGGCAATTAAAATCAGCACTTCCCGCTCCCGGTCTGTCAGATTATCAGAAGGCGAAGAACCGTCGGGCATATCTTGCTTGACGTAGCCTTGCACCAGCCGGGCCGCCAGAGAAGGGTAGAGGAACACTTCGCCCTGGTAGACAGTGCGGATGGCTGTGACCAGGTCATCAGGCGCGGCCCGTTTGGGCACGTAGCCGGAGGCGCCGGCTTTGAGCATCTCAAAGAAGTATTGATCATCTTCGTACATGGTCAGGGCCAGCACGGCCGTATCCGGAGCCACATCCTTTACCAGCCGGGTCGCCTCAATGCCATTCAAGTCCGGCATCATGATATCCATGAGGATGATGTCCGGCTGCAATGTTTCTGCCAGGGTGACAGCTTCACGGCCGTTTTCCGCTTCCCCCACAATTTCCATATCCGTTTGCGCTTCCAGCAGCATCCGCAGCCCCGACCGGACAACCGCGTGATCGTCAACTAACAGCAATTTAATATTGGGCATTTACAGTTCCTTGTTTTCTCAAACTTCCGCAGTTTCCAAAATCGCAGAGGCGTTTTCTGCTACGATTTCTGTGATGGGGATACTTACCTGGATGGTTGTGCCTGCGCCGGGCTGAGAATCAATTTTCCAGTCGCCGCCGGCCAAAGAGACCCGTTCCTGCATCCCCAGCAGCCCCCAGCGGTATGCGGAATCGGCTTGCAGCGCCGTATCCTGATCAAAGCCGCTGCCGTCATCCTGCACCATTAGTTGAATGGTTGTTTCGTCATAGGTTAACTGCACCGTCACGTGCCGGGCGTCGGCGTGTTTGACGACGTTGGTCAGCGATTCCTGGGCGATGCGAAAGATGGTGGTTTCGATTTCCGGCTGGATGCGGCGGATACGGCCGTTTACCTCAAACCGGGTGACAATTCGGGTGCGTTCCTCAAATTTCTGTACCTGGCCCCGCAGCGCCGGAACCAATCCCAGATCGTCCAGGATGGACGGCCGTAAGCCCATCACCAGATCGTGCAGCTCCTTAATCACCTGGGTACTCATCGTTTTCAGCTCATTCAACTGGCGGGCGGCCAACGCCGGATCGCGCTGGACACTGGCGCTGGCGGCAGCCAGACCCAGGCTCAAGGCCGTCAGAATTTGTCCGGTGCCGTCATGCAGTTCGCGGGCAATACGCTGCCTTTCTCCTTCCTGAGCGGAAACGATCTGGCGCAGCAGTTCGCCGCGCAGTTCTTCCCGTGCCTGTACTTCCTGGTAGAGGGTGGCATTGGCGATGGCCATACTGAGCTGGCTGGCAACTGTACGAATCAGGTCGTGGTCGCGGGTCGTCAGGCAGTTGGCCCCGGCTTCCACGTTTAAGATCAGGCAGCCATTCACCTGATCCTGAATCACCAAAGGGACGCCGATAGTACGCTCCGGGATGGAGTGGCCGGTGCAGTTTTGGCTGTCCGGCTGGGCGAGGCAGATACATTGTTTGACCGGCAGGAAACTTTCTCCTGTCCAGCAAAAGGATTGGTCGGCAGCCACGACTTGTTCAGCTACTTCCCTCGCTTTTCGGATGGTTTCGGTTACGGCCGTGCCTGATCCATTGGTCGGTTCGTATCCGGCCACCGCCGCTTGCTGCAATGGCTGGCCGGCTTTTTCTCGCAGGAAAATGATACCTCCCTGAATCCGGGGAATACTTTTGAAGATGTTAGCCAGCGCTTCCTGCAGTAAAGTATCCCGATCCAGCGTGGCGGCCAGACTGCGGGAGAGGTCGAACAGCATGGTTAAGTCTTGTACGGCCGTTTGCAGTTCCCGGTTCAACTTTTCCATTTCAGCATGGGCGCGTTGTTGGGTGGCCAGGGCTTCTTGTTGGGCGGCCAATTTAGCTTCGTTGGCTGCTGTTAACTTCTGCTCCCGTTCTATTTCAAAGGCGCGCAGAGCGCGAATGACAAAAACAGCCATGGTTCCGGCCAAAACAGCCCGGAAAAGCTGCACCGGTATACCAAACGTTTGTTGAAACAGTTCGGAATTGAGAACGGTTGAAGGCCAGAGAAAGCTGGGTTTGGTGAACACTTGTCCCACTGCACCGTAGATGAGCAGCACCAGCGCCGCCCAGAGTAAATCGCGGGCGCAAACGGTCATGCCTCTGGCTTTGAAGGAACGGTGTTGCAGAACCATGGCCCAGGCAGCCAGGAAGGCGGCGGGAATAGCCAGGGTGTAGCGGCTTAAAACATCTACGGCCGTGACACAGTTGTCACCACAGGGGCGATGGGTCCATAGGGTGATGACTACCAGAACCAGCCAGATGCCGACCAAAATTCCCGTCCACTTGATAGTAGCCCGGCGCCCCCGATCCTCAGAAACGCCATCAGCAAAAATGACCCGCAAACCAAAGATGGCCAGCAACAAAAAGGAAAGGCTCAACAAGCCCACACGAAAAACTTCCAGCAGCAAATGGCCGACTGGATTGGTGGTAATGTCAACGCCGGGGAGATGGGTGTACACTTCTACCCATTCGTGGATGCCGTGCAACAGGCCAAAACCGGCCAGAAAAAGTAAAGCCCGCGTGCGGCGAAATTCGGAGGATCGGCCCAATTCCAACCAGACTGCCAGCCCCATACTGAAGAAGCCCAGCCCGTAGAGGAAAAAGACAACGACGATATTGTCGATAAAAAATTGAGACAAAGCGTTCATTCTGTCCCAATTATACCAAAGAAAGTGATGCGTGATGCGTGACAATCCGCCACGTATCACGCATCACCTGTCACATATCACACTGTTTTTTCCAATGGAACAGGCAGCGCTTGCCGGTTCAGCCAGAGCGTCCCCAGACCCAGCATGGCGATAAGCAAGCTAATCAAGGCGCCCACATAAGGCAGGGTGATGAGAATGATCACAATGAGCGTACCTAACGCCAACGGCCAGATCGGTTTTTCCGCCAGACCGCTGTTCAACTTCCGCAAAATCCACAATCCCAGAGCATATCCCACCACAATCTTGGTCAGGTAGAGGAAAATGAGGAAGAGGACGACGAAGACCACCACAAGAACGGCTCCGACAATTAAGCCGATGGCCAGGCTGATGGTTCCCAGCTTAATGAGGCCGAAGAGGAACATGAGGAACAGCGCCGCGCCGCCCAAAACAAAGGCCAGAAGCGGAATGCCAAAATACCAGACAGCGCCCCATCCCAGACTGGGCCACGGTTTTTCGCCCAGTATACCGGCCAAATTGGGCACCAGCAGCGGTGTGACTTTGAGCAGGACGAAGCCGATGATGATGA
>JAJRTP010000547.1 GCA_024278255.1 Chloroflexota bacterium
ATACGACGCCCATACACATCCAGGTCGCCGCTGCCGCCGGTTGTTTGCTGCCATACAACCAGACATTCGTCCCGCGAGCGGTTATAGGCCACATCCGGCTCTTCCGGCAAATCCGGCGTATTCCACCCCATAACGCTGAGGCTCGACACATAACTCATCCCATCGCTGGGAATCTCGTCGGCTACCAAAGTTTGCCAGGATGTACTGCCGTTGTCGTAGCGATAAACCAGCAGATATTTATCTGACGCGGAAGCATAGGCCACGGCCGGCTGGAGATAGTTGGTGAAAGTGCTGGGATTGGCGGCAAAAACAGTGTCATCCGACCCTTGCACCTCCCCCGCAGCCGAGACGACACGGCCGTGTACCGCATAACCGGTACTGCTCTCGTAATGTTCCCAAACCACCAGGTACTCACCCCGCTGCGAATTATAGGCTACGTCAGGGTAGCGCCGCTCAGCGCCGCTGCCGGCAGAAATGTAAAAAGAGGGACCAACCAACGTCCCATCCCCGGCAACTCGCTGCGCCCGAATATCGTCATTGCCGGGCCGGTCATTGTACCAAACCACCAGGTACTCATCCCGGCCAGGGTTATAGGCAACAGCAGCGCTTTGCTCAGGCACTGACGCATCGTTGAAAATGACAAAGCGAGAACCAATGGGAGCGCCGGTATTCGTGTTTGTGGCTACCGCCAAAGGTGTTGTTACGGCCGTGTCCCCCCATAGAGTACGGGCCGCAGCGCTATGGCCGATTCCCAACATCACGATTTCGATCATTAGAATCACAGAGACTATTTGTTTGGTAGACATCGCTCCTCCCTGCCGAGATAATCCCGGCTATTTTGCCCAACTGTTCACATGGGCTACAGCAAAAAGCAAGCAACGAAGAAAGTGATTTTTCAGCGGCGAGGGTGCATAACAAACCTCCTTGAACAACACAAAACAACCTGAATTTAGTATAAAACTCTGGGATTTGTTTGGCAATAGTTTTTGATTATTTGTTTCCCCCTGCCTACCAACCGCTCGCCTGAAACAAGGTTCTTAACGCCTGCTCCCGCTCCGCGGCCGTCATCACACGGGGTCGGGCAAAGTTTTCGATGAGGCCCGTCCACAGTTCTACGCTCAGGAGACGGCCGTCATAAATCACATAGGTATCCACAAACGTCTTCCGCGTGCCCAGCATATCCATCTGGTCAAAAAACAAGTTGCCCGGCCCGTAATGGATAAATGCGCCATCGGCAAAGGCAAACCCCTGCACGTGATGCCCCTGGCTGCCGGATACGGCCGTCGCCCCCGCTGCTGCCAATGCCTTGAAGTCCGCCTCCTGCTGCGGCAAGGGCGGGTACTGGTAATACTCCTCGTATTGCAAAGTAGCGATAACCAGGTAGCCCTCATCCCGCAATTGGCTGATTTGGGGCAGCATGGTTCCGTCACACGGCCGTGACCCCGGTCCCGCTTCTGTGGCCCAGGCAAACGCCGGGCCAAAATCATTACAGCCTACAAAGGCAATCTTATTACCGTTGTGTTCAAACAAGGCCGGTTCGGCCGCATCTACCAAATTACGCCCGCCGCCAAACGTAGCCATCCCCGCCGCCTCATACATTTCCAGCGAACGCAGGAGATTCTCCCCACCCCAGTCATTCAGATGGTTGCCCGTCAGTTCGATCACGTCCGCGCCCACATCCTCAATCAGGGCAAAGTAGCTGTCCCGCGAGCAAAACGTGGTGCCGCCGATGGGGTTGGGGTACGGGCAGTCCGGGGCAAAGGAAACCTCGTTGCTGATGTGGGCAATGTCCGCGCCGCGCAGGACGGGGCCGACTTCTTCGCCGGGCCAGAGGATGCCGAACTGCTCCATGTTGTACGCTGTGGCCCGCACCAGCGCGGTCACGCCGGTCATAGCGACGCGGGTCATTTTGGCCGGATCGCGGTTGGTGACGGGGCCGTTCCAGGCGGCGAGGAGTTGGCTGACGGCCGTATCCTCCCCCACAACATTCACCGCCAGCGTCAACGGCCAGCCTTCCGCCACAAAATCAGGCGCCAGCGGGGAAACGTTGTCCAGGCGCATTACTTTCAGTTCCGGCGTCAGTTGGTCAAAGGGGAGAATGGTTAGCGACGGCCGTACCTCCCACAACTTCGCCACCACCTGATCGTCCGGCGTAACAACTGCCGCGCTGCCTCCCCCCAGCAAAACGGATACGGCCGCCTGCTCCCCCGCCGCCACAACAAAAGTCTGACTGCCCGCCCCCTGCCACGCGGCCGTCAAATCCAGCCGGTCAACCCCGTCCGGCACGGTGGCAAACGGAGCGGCCACGACGTACACCCATTGGGCCAACGGCCGTCCCGCTTCCCAGGTCAAGGTCACATCCGCCGCACCGGATTCTACCCATTGGAACTGCGCCGGGTTTTGCTGGGCGATTTGTTGAGCGGCGGCAATAATTTCGGGGGGGATACCAGGTACGGCCGTTATGCGAATCGGTAGTGTGGCTACGGCCCTGGGCGGCAAAGCGGTTGGCTCATTGACAGAAGCCGGGTGAGAGGCTACGGCCGTAGACGACACTGGTACAATGGCTGTAGGCCAGATAGTGGGTACGGCCGTGACATCACTACACGCAACTAGCGGCCACAAAAGAATAAGATATAATAACCAGCGACGTTTACCATTCATAATCTATCTATCGCGTATTGTGTATTGCGTAAAAAGTTACGCAATACGCAATACGCAACACGCAATCCCATGCCGGAAATAAACCTCAAAAATCCCAGCTACTATATTAACCGAGAACTGAGCAATATCGAATTTAATCGCCGCGTCTTGGAAGAATGCCAAAACGAGAGCCATCCTTTACTGGAAAGGGTCAAATTCGTCGCCAT
>JAJRTP010000548.1 GCA_024278255.1 Chloroflexota bacterium
ACGGTGCGGCGCTGGATGATCGGGGGCAGGATTACCTGGCGCGGATGACCAGTGCGGCGGCCCGGATGCAGGCGTTGATTGAGGATTTGCTGGCTTTTTCCCGGGTGACGACGCGCGCTCAGCCGTTTGAGATGGTGGATTTGAACCTGGTGGCAGCGGACGCGCTGCGTAATCTGGAAACGGCCGTCATCCAAACCGACGCCCAAATTGAACTGGCCGAACTGCCCATCCTGGAAGCAGACCCCGCCCAAATGCAGCAACTTTTCCAGAATTTGCTGGGTAACGCCATCAAGTTCCACAAAGAGGATGAGTCGCCCCGTGTCCGGGTGTATGGCCGGTTACGGCCGTCTGACGGTCAAACTTGCGAGCAATGGCAGATTTTTGTGGAAGATAACGGTATTGGCCTGGATGAAAAGTACGCTGACCGGATTTTTGAAGTATTCCAGCGGCTGCATCCCCGCACCCAATATCCTGGTTCCGGCGTGGGGCTGGCTATCTGCCGCAAAATTATGGAACGGCATCACGGCCGTCTGGCAGTACGCAGCCAACCCGGCCAGGGGGCAACATTCATCGTTACCCTGCCCGCACACCAGCCGAAAAACGAATCTGCGGTTTATTAAAGTTGACTTGTTTGGCTGATTGTCACCAGCAGCCGTGAATCTTCCAGCGCGGCCGTGCGGTGGACGGTGATGGTGTGATATTCCGGGTTGGCAAACATTTGCAGGAAGGCTTGCTTGGAGGGGTACTCTACCAGGAGGGCGTCGTCCCAATTTTCCTCTTCGGGAGCGATCAGGCCAAGCTGTACCTGACCCAGCCAGAGGACACGGCCGTTTGCGGCTGTCACATACCCAATCGCCGCCGCGCTGTATGTTTGATACGCTTCTCGTCCTGAACATGGTTTCCCTTCATACTCAGGCGGGTAAGCGGCTTCCTCCCGGTACTTGAGTAAATTGATCATGACCAGGGGGGTGTCGTCGGGTACGGCCGTCATAAACGCCTGCAATTTTTCCGGGGTGGGGCTAATCGTTCCCATATTTTGCTCCTCATCTGTTTAGATTGGTTCAATCTCCAAGATTGAACCAATCTTACACCCTCCCCCGCTTGATGACGTAATTGGCACTACATCTTTACAGAACCAGACGTCAACCCGGCAATAAACGTGCGCATGGAAAAGAGAAACATTATAACCAACGGAATCGAGGCAATGACCGAAGCTGCCATACTTTGGCCCGGTTCCGGGACATTCATGCCATCAATAAAGGTTACCAATTGCAAAGCCACCGTGCGTATTTCCGGATTGCTCAGAACCAGAGACGGCCAGGCGTAATCGTTCCAGTGCAGCCACACCTCAAAAATACCCATTGCACTGATAATTGGCCAGGACAATGGCAGCACCATTTTTGTAAATATGGCAAAATGGCCGGCCCCATCCAGCCGGGCCGATTCAAACATTTCCTCTGGCAGCCCCTGGAAAAAAGTGTAGAGAACTAAAATGATAAAACTCTGGTTGGCAATGTAGGGTAAAATCACAGCCCACATGGTATTGAGAATTTGCAGCTTGACTACCAGCATGAAAGAGGGCACCAGAATAACTGTGCTGGGAATAGCCAGAACGGCCAGAATAAAATAGAAGAGCAGCTTCCGGCCAGGAAATGAATGACGGGCTAACACATAGGCCGTTAACGAGCCAAACAGCAGGATAAAAAAGGTGGAGACGCCGATAATAATGATGTTATTCAAGTAGGAACGAGCCATAAAAGCCCAGGCGACCCGGTAATTATCAAAGTGCAAGGGAAAAGTGAAGCCAATAGGGTTGAGTGTATATTGGCTAAAACTCTTGAATGAAATAATCAGCATGACAAAGATGGGGAAAATGGTGGGGATTGCCAGCAGGATCAGAACAAGGTAGGAAATATAATAATTATGCCAGCGCCATCGTTTTTTGGTGTAAGTTTGCATATCAGATAACCTCATCGCCGCTTCTTGTCAGACGTAGTTGAACGATTGTCACAATCAGGACTACAAAAAACAAAACTACTCCGATAGCTGAGCCATAACCCAGGTTGAAATCACGGGAAACTGTATGATACATACGCAGGCCGGGCACCATCGTCGCCCAACCTGGGCCGCCATCTGTCATAATTAAAGGCAGATCGAAACTGCGCAGCCAGTAGATAATGGTGATCATCACTAATAGTCGAATTTGCCCGCGAATGAGCGGTATTTCCACACTGAAAAATCGCCGAATGCTGCTGGCCCCATCTACGACGGCCGCATCCAGCAGTTCTCTGGGAATATGCTGAAAGCCAGCCAGGTAGATTAAAAAGTTTAGCCCGGCAATCCAGGGAAATCCGGTAAACATCAGTGCATAAAGCGCCGTGTCCCGGTTCCCCAGCCAGGCCTGGGCAAATTGGCCTAAGCCGGCCATCCCCAGCAAAATGTTGATGCCCCCATCCAGCGAATACATCCAGCGCCATACCATAATGACGACGACCAGGGGCACGATCATGGGAAAAACAAATAATATGCGCAGCCAATACTGCACCCGGCGATGGGGTAAATGGAAAACCAGGGCTGCGGCCACCAGTGGCATGGTGATAACTACTAGAACATGAAAAATGGTGAGCTTAAGCAAATTGCTGACCGAACCAATGAGCCGCTTGTCTGTCACTAATTTTTCGAAATTGGCCAGCCCGACAAAAGTGCTGCCTTTTACTGTCCAAAAGGTGAATGCCGTGAGAAACCCGTTGACTGCCGGATAATAGATGAATACCAACAGGAACAGGATTGTTGGGAGGGCTATTAAATAGAG
>JAJRTP010000549.1 GCA_024278255.1 Chloroflexota bacterium
CTGCTGGCCCCCTTCGCCGATCCGCAAACCGGGGCCGTTACCGGGCAGCCGATCAGCCTCAGCTCCCGAAGTGCACGGCTGGGTTACTGGTCACACCTGCTGGTCAGCGCAGCGCACCAGACACGGCTGAAGCGGGATAAGGCCGGGGCATTTCTGCTTTGCTCCGGCTACCTGTTTGCCGCCCACAAACACCTCCTCACGGCTGACGGGGGCGGGGGCGAGACGGCGCGGGAGGGCGACGTTACGCGGCCAAAGATCACACCGCGCCGTCCCGTCCCTACACCCATTCCCGAAGATGCGTTGGCGGAAGATGCGGTCATTTCTCATTTAATTGCCCAACAAGGGTACCGTATTTGTTACGCGCCGGAAGCTAAAGTTTATGTCAAGTATCCCGATACGTATACCGATTGGCTGCGGCAAAAAGTGCGCTCGGCCGGAGGATACGCCCAGGAGTACGTGCAAAATTCCCCCTACCGGATGCGCTCGGCCGGTCTGGAGGTGCGGCACGGCACGGTTTTCGCTCTGAAGTTTGCCCAATCCCCCCGCGAGTTGTGGTGGACGCTGCTGCTGTTTCTGGCGCGGCTGCATTTATGGCTGCTGGTTTTCTGGCAGGTGAAGGTGAGGAAACGGCCGTTGCCGGAGTTGTGGCAGCGGGTAGAGAGTACGAAGTGAACGGTTATCGGATACCGAACTATGGAACGAAACGCTTTACAGCAACAGGTGGATACATTACCTGATTTGGTGCGGGAGATGGTGGATGGGTTGGTTGCGGCCGCAGCCCATTCATTCCCTACCTCGCTATGCGAAGACATTGATTTTGTCTACCTGACCGGCTGCGGCGACAGCCATCACGCGCCGGTGAATGCGGCACTGGCCTTCCGCCAACTGGCCAAGCTGCCGGCTACGGCGCTGACGGCGATGCAGTTTGCCCGGTATACGGCCGGCTATCTGCCGCGCGGGAAGAATCTGGTCATTGGCGTATCGGTGAGCGGCGGGGTCAGCCGGACGGCGGAGGCGCTGCGGCTGGCGCGGCTGTCCGGAGCAGTTGCGGCGGCGGTGACAGGGAACCGGCGCAGCGCGGTGGCAAAAGAGGCGGAGATTGTGGCGCTTACGGCCGTACCCCCTCTCCCCGACGAACTGCAAGGGCTGATTGTGCCCGGCGCGCGCAGCTACATCGTCTCCCAACTGGCGCTTTACCTGATCGCCATTCACCTGGGCCAGGCGCGGGGCCGTCTGACCAAAAAGGCAGCGAACAGCCTGCGCCGGGAATTAGGGCAGATGGCCAATCTCATGGAACAAACCATCGCCCAAAATGACGCCATCACCCAACAACTGGCGCGGGAATGGGCGGATGCCAGCCAGTTTGTCACCTGCGGCGCGGGGCCGAATTACGGCACAGCCTTGTTCAGCGCGGCCAAGATACTGGAAGCGAGCGGGGACACTGCCATCGCCCAAGACACGGAGGAATGGGCACATCTGCAATACTTTGGCCGGGAAGTAAATACGCCTACCTTTATCATCAGCGCCGGGGGCCGGGATGCGGATCGGGCGCAGGAAATTGCTACGGCTGCCAAAACGATTGGTCACTGTGTTGCCATTATCGCCCCGCCGGACAGCGCGTTGGGGCAAACGGCCGATAAAGACGCGCTGCTGCCCATCCCCCAAGTGCGGGAATGCTTCTCGCCGCTGCTGGCCTGCCTGCCGGGAATGCTGTTTGCCGCGGCCCGCGCTGAGTTGCTAGGCGAACCGTATTTCCGCGCTTTTAGCAGCGGCCGCAGCAAAAAGGGCGGCGGCGGTATCTCCCGCATCCGGGATAGTCATCAAATCACGGAACTGCCACATCACAAAACCATGTTACAATAATCTTATGAATAACGAGTGCGAAGAAATTAAAAATTTATTCAAAGAATTAAATTCACAATCCAAACATTCGTTTCCTAAAAAACGCCAACCATTCAATGCTCCAATCAAACCGGGAGCTTACATTATTCTAAAAGATGAAAGAGTTCTTCATGTAGGGAAAACTCTATCTGGAATTCAAAACAGATTAAAAAACCATCTTTATGGCAACTCTTCATTCACAGAAAAATATCTAAATGGCAGAGGCGAAACTTTGCGAAAAGACGGATATACTTATCAATATCTGGTTGTAGAAAACCCACGAAAACTTGCACTATTAGAGGCTTATGCAATCGGCAGGCTTTGTCCAGAACACATTGGCTTAGGTACATAGATAAATTTACGGAAAATGCGATCAAGATGAAACTAAAATTTACAGGGCATTACATCGTCACCGAACCTACAATATGTCACGGGAAGCCAACCTTTCGCGGGACGCGCATTTTGGTGGCCGACGTTTTGGAACAAGTAGCTGATGGTCTGGCCTGGGAAACAATTATTGCGGAATGGCGTGGTAGCATCTCTCATGAAGCTATTGCTGAAGCAGTCAGATTATCACGAGAAACCTTCCTGGAAAAATGGTCAAATACGTAGCTGCCGGGGGGATGCGTATTGATTATCTGATTACGCATACGGGGGAAGCACGGACGGAGTTAGTGGGGGGAAATGCGCTGTACACGGCCGTAGGCGCAGCCATTTGGGGAGAACGGGTCGGGTTGTGGGCGCGGATTGGGGAGAATTACCCGCAGGCGTGGCTGGAAGCGCTGCCGGAGAGCATTTTGATTGACGGCTTGGCGCGGGTTCCGGGCTGGCAGGATCATCGCACGTTTTTTGCCTATACGCCGGACGGCCGTCGGGACGACACAAATCCGGCGCAGCATTTTACCCGCATCGGGCAGCCGCTGCCGGAGGCGCTGCGCGGCTACGTCCACTCTACACCGGGGCAGGACGAGCCGGACGTGTATGAGCCATTGGCGTTACGGCCGTCTGACTGGCCGGATGCGTATAAGGGGGTGACGGCCGTACACTTCTCCCCCCTCTCCCTGGCCACACACCGCCACGTTCCACCTCATCTGCGACAGCACGGCATTCGCCAGATTACCGCAGACCCCGGCGAGCGGTATATGATCCCAGCGCGCACAGACTACATTCGCCAACTGATGCCGCAACTGGACGCTTTTCTGCCCAGCGTGCAGGAAATCCGCACGCTGTTTGGCGCAGGTGTGAATCTGGAACAGGCGGTGCGGCAGTTGGGGGAATGGGGTGTGCCGGTAGTGGTGATTAAGAATGGGGCGGAGGGGGTGTTGCTGTGGGAAAGGGAAAACGGCCGTCTGACCCATTTACCCGCGTATCATCGGGAGGGAGACGGCCGTATCGTAGACGTAACCGGTGCAGGCGACAGTTTTTGCGGTGGCTTTATGGTGGGCTTAGCCCGGACGGGCAGCCCAATCCGGGCCGCGCAAATGGGCCTTGTCTCCGCCTCATTGGTCATCGAGGGATATGGCGCGTTGTATGCGTTGAGGCGGCAAAGAGAACCGATGGAGCGGTTGAAAGAAATCATTGGATAATTTCATTTCGCAATCATCCAATGACAAATTATGCCGCAGCCGGTTCGGCTTCGTCAGCCACATCTTCCGGCGATTTTTCGGCCGGCGCCGGTTCAACGCGCACGACGCGGATGGTGCAGTCGGTCACCAAAGCAGCGATGAGAGCTAAGGCAGCATACCAGCCCATCAGAAAAATACCGGCCACGCCAATTGCCAGGGGAATCTGGAGGTTGATGTTGTATTTTTCGTTGGTAATTTCAATGTGGCGCACAGTTGCTTCATGAAATAAGCCTTTAACCACATCTACCAACTCATCAGCCGCTACGGTGAACTCTTCTGTCCAATCCGTCTGGGCTTGTTCTTCTTCCTGTTCCATATCATCTTCTTCGATGACAACTTCTTCTACCTGTTCTTCTTTTTCTTCGCTCATGGGATGTCTCCTCGTTTATCAGATGAGTACAACGAATTGGGGAAGGAACGAATGAAAAAAATCCGGTCAGGTGAATCCATCCTTTCCTTTGCCCGGCGTACTCTTGAAACTGTATAGTAATTTTATGATTCTGGTAAACCTTTACGCAGGAACGCCGTTGAAGTTGCAACTGGAGGCGATTTACAAAATCGCCCTACGTCGCGGCTGTTTCCAAGGGCAAAAAGGTGATGGTCAAAACGCCGTCTTCCAAAGTTGCACCGCCAGTTTTACGCCGGGCCAGGACGGTGGGCAGAATCATCTCCCGTTTGAAGTTGCCGATGGTGATGAACATCTCATCCCCCCGTTTACGCAGACGCACGTCGCTGCCGGTAACGAAGGTCAGAGGGATGTGCATCAGGAAACGGCCGTCCGGCAGTTCTTCTACTTCCTGCAAAGGGGAGGTGTAAAAAATCTGACCGGGGTCTTCGTCACCAAAGCAGTCCAGCGCCAATTGGGACAGAGCTTCCATACCAACCACTTCATAGGGGTAGTAGGGGGCGTACCAGATGGGGAGCGGCCGGAAATTGTTCTCAATCATCTCAATATATTTTTTCTGCAAGGTGCGTCGTTGGCGGTAAAAACTGCCTTCGTCGGCGGCATCGGGCAGGATGCGGTTGATGATTACGCTGTCTACCGGATAATTGAACAAGCCCAG
>JAJRTP010000550.1 GCA_024278255.1 Chloroflexota bacterium
CCATACTGTTCGGCAAAATAGTTGATAATCTCTTCTTCCGTCCAGCCGTCAGCCAACTGCATCTTAATCTCCGCCCGCCAATCCTGGCACGCTTTCGTTTCGCATACGTCCAACGGTGTGTTGGGGCAAACGGGGCAGTACAGCTTTTTGGCGATGGCGTTCACGTCATCATCCGTAGGAAAATCATTCTGCGCCAGCGCCGACGTTCCCGAAAAAAGGGCGACGCCGGCCAGCAGCAAGACCAAAATAACTTTGCGCATCATGGTTAATCTCCTGATCCCGGCTGCGGCCGTAATCGGGCCGGTTTCAGTACGTAAGATTTTTTACGCTGACCGACGGCCTGGGGCCAGGCGGCTACAAATGTGCCCAGAATCAGCATGAAGCCGCCAATCCAGGCCCAGTTGATCAAGGGATTGATATACACCTTGAAAGTAGACGAATTAAAACTAATCTCTTCCCAGCCAACCAGCAGCACATAAACGTCCGCGCCGGGTGTGGCATAGACGGCCGGAATGGTAGAGGGCTGCTGCTGCACGACAAAAAAGTCCCGGCGCGGCCGGAGTTCCCGGATGAACTCACCGTTTTTGAACAGGCTGGTTGACGCTTCTAATATGTCACGGCCGTCTGTCCCCGCATAAGCCCGCAAATCATCAAAGCGCAGGGAATAATCGCCAATCGTCAGCGATTCGCCGCGCGTCAAAGCTACCTGTGTCTCCTGCTTGAAGTTGGCGTCGCCAATAAAAGCCAGGCCAATCATCACCACGCCCAGATGGATCAGGTAACCGCCATACCGCCGGTGATTCCGGCCCACCAGCCGCCACAAAGCCACACCCGGATTTTCACCCCGCACCATACGTGCCCGCACCCCCTTGCCAAACTCAAAGAGGATGAGCAGGGTGACAAACGACGTCAACCACAAAGCAAAATAGGCCGCCCCTTGTTCCCGGTGGCTGTATCCCCAAACACCGGCCAACAGTAACGACAGGAGGAAGGGTACCAACAGCATCCGCCCCAGCTTACGCGCCGACTGCTTCCGCCAGGCCACCAACGGGGCAATACCCATCGTCAACAGCAACGCGGCAAACAATGGCGCGGTCGCCTTCTGGAAATAAGGCGGGCCGACGGTGATTTTGGTGCCGGTAAACAGTTCTGACAAAATGGGAAAGATTGTTCCCAGGAAAACGACGAAGGTAATGGCGATAAAGAGCAGGTTTTGCAGCAAAAATATCGCTTCCCGCGAGAGAAAGCTTTGCAGTTCATGCTCTGTCTTCAACAAATCCAGCCGCCAGATCATCAACGCCAGCGAGCCGAGGAAGGTGACGCCAATAAAAACGAAAAAGACCGGCCCTAGCGCCGAGGTGCCAAAGGCGTGTACGGAACTGATGACGCCGGTGCGGGTGATGAACGTGCCAAAAAGGGACAACGAATAGGTGAGGATAATCAAGCCCACGCTCCACACCTTCAGCATCCCCCGTTTCTCGGTAATCATTACCGAATGTAGGAAAGCTGTGCCCACCAGCCAGGGCATGAGCATGGCATTCTCCACCGGGTCCCAGCCCCAGAAGCCGCCCCAGCCCAGCACGTCATACGCCCAACGGCCGCCTAAAATCAGGCCAATAGAGAGGAAAATCCAGGCCACCAACGTCCAGCGGCGGCTGGTGCGAATCCACTCATCTTCCCGCGCTTTACCGGTGAGGAGGGCGGAGATGGCAAAGGCAAAGGGAATGACGAAGCCGGTAAACCCGATATAGGTAGTAGGAGGATGGCCGATCATGCCAAAATGCCGCAGCAGTGGATTCAAGCCGCTGCCGTCCGGCGGGGTGTAAAGCAAAGCGCCGGCCGGCTGTACCAACGCCTCAATCAGATTGGTTTCGCCGGGGATGTGCCATATGCGCAGAAAGGGATTGGCAATAAAGAGAGAGATGCCGATGAAGAAAGCGGTGGTCAACATGGCGACGGTGATAAAGTAGGGCATCAGTTCCCGGTCACGCTGCCATTTTTGGGCGAGTACGGCCGTCACAAACCCACTCATAATCCAGGCCCAAAATAAAATAGACCCGGCCTGCCCGCCCCACAACGCCGTCACCCGTAAAAAAGAAGACATTGCCCGGCTGGACACATCCCCTACATAAGCCAGGGAAAAATCCATCACGTACAACGAATAAACCAGAATCGCTACCGAAACGGTGAGCATGGGAAAAGCCACAATCGCTGCATTACGGGCGCTTTTTACCCACGACGGCCGTTTCTTTGCCCCGCCCAAAGCCGATACCACTGTAGCGTAAACGGCCAGCAAAAAAGCAACGATCAGGGCCATCAAGCCAATTTCAGCTAACATAAACACTCCTTTTGCCGTAGGGCGATTTTGCAAATCGCCGCTCGATTTACAAAATCGAGTTACAACAACGCTTCTGTTCAGTAAGATTCAGCCAGCAGTTCCTCAATCCTCTGATCCAGTTCCGGCGGATATAACGGGCCGATTTTTACGCCGCGTATCTCACCATTCTTAGCGACGAAAAAGGTCTCCGGCACGCCCTTCATGTTATAGTCATACGAGATGCGCGTACCCACGTCCGGCCCGTTAAAATAGGTGATGTCAAACTCCTCAAGATAAGCCCGCGCGTTGACTTCGGTATCCACATAATCTACGCCGATGAAAACAACAC
>JAJRTP010000551.1 GCA_024278255.1 Chloroflexota bacterium
GTGGTAAAACTTTCTTTTTCAGTGGAGCCATTACCTGAAAAAGGCGTCCACCTGTTCCTGGCGGTACCGGGCAATAGCTTCCAACCTAAATTCTTCATCGTCTAACCACGCCCGGTCTTCTTTCAGGCGGATGGCTTGGTCCTGGAGTACGGCCGTTGTCGCCTCCGGCGCAGCGCCCCCCAACCCGTTCCGAATCTCCACAAAAGCCACCGGGTCTAACGCCCGTGCCAAAGTGTCCGCATCCAGGGTTAATGGTTCGCCCACCACCTCCTGGGCTACTTCTGCCAGCAGTTCCAGGGAAATATCGGCCGTATCCAGTTCTTCAGCAATGGCTCGATGCACCAGTCGGGAAACGATGTGATGCGCCGTGCGGAAAGGCAGTCCGGCTTCCCGGACAAGGGTGTCGGCCAGTTCGGTGACGGTGGTGAATCCGGCGGCCGCTTCGGCCAGTAGGTGGGCTTCATTTAGCTGCAAGGTGGCGAATACGGCCGTATACAATTCAACAATATCTACGGCCGTACCCAGCGCCCCAAACAACGTCGGTTCAATCTCATCCTCAATATCCTGCGTGTCGCCATAAGGGATGTTGTGACACTGAATCACCACCGTGTTCGCCTGCCCCAACAACCGGCTCAGCCGCGCCCGCAAATGTTCCAACACCACCGGGTTACGCTTTTGGGGCATGATGGAGCTAATCTGGATAAAGCTGTCATCTATGCGAATTGCGCCACTTTCCCGCGTGGCCCGAAAGAGCAAATCATGGGTCATGCGCGACAGGTTGACGCCCAGACTGGTCAGCGCCGCGGCAATGTCCGTCTGATGCTCGGAACTGCCAATGCAATCGTGTGTGCTGGGCATCACGCCGAAAAATCCCAACAGGTCAGCACTCAACTGCCGGTCAATATCAAAACCGGTGCCGGTGAATGCCGCCGCACCGAGAGGACTCTGGTTATCCGTGTAATAAGCCCGGCGCAGACGTTCGGTATCCCGCTGCAAAAAGCTCAAGACGCCCGCCAGGTAGTGGGCGAAGGTAGTCGGCTGGGCCGGCTGGGTGTGGGTGTAGCCAGGCATAACGGTGTGGATGTGCTTTTGAGCCAAAGCCAGAACTGTTTCCCGTAAATCCAGGAGCTGTTGGTAGAGGGTGAGGAGATACGGCCGTAACGCCATCCGCGTCAACGTGTGCCCCAAATCATTCCGGCTGCGGGCCAACTGCAAATTACCGCCATATTCCGGGCCGCAAATCTCAATCAACCGCCCTTCCACCAGAAAAAACAAATCCTCCACGGCCGCCTGGTAAGCCAGCCCCTCCAGCCCTTCCGCCTCCACCTGCACGATAGCAGCCAACAATGCCCGGGCATTTTCCTGGGTGATAATGCCCTGCCGGGCCAGCATCACCACATGCGCTTTGTTCGCCGCCAGCATCGGCTCAAACAAATGCGCCGTCGCCCCTTGATAAGCAGGCTGCAACACGTGCTGCATATAAATCGGATGCGGAAACGATTGTTGATTTTCGCTCATTACCCTTTGACTCCCGTAAGGGCAATACCTCTGATGATTTGCCGTTGGAAAATGATAAACACGATCATAAGCGGCACAACAGAAAGCGTCGCTCCCGTCATAATCAGATGCCAGTCAGCCCCGTTTTCATTGGAGAAAAAAGATAAGCCTACCGGCAAGGTCATCATCGCTTTGTCTGAAGTAACAATCAGGGGCCAGATGTAAGCATTCCAGTTACCTAAAAAGTTGAAAATAGCTAAAGCAGACATCGCCGGTAAGGTCAGGGGCATGGCGATGCGCCAGAACAAACCGAACTCACTCACGCCATCAATACGGCCGGCGTCCAGCAGTTCATCCGGCACACCGGTCATAAATTGACGCATCAGGAAGGCGCCGGCGGCCGTAATGATGCCCGGAAAAGCAATCCCCCAATAAGAATTCACCCAGGCCGGTCCCACCGGCGGGTTGACAGACATGATAAACCAGGGAATCAGCAGCATTTCCGTAGGAATCATCAGCGTACTCAGAATGAGAAGAAACATAACATTTTTGAGCGGAAAATGGTATTTGGCAAAGACAAAGCCGATAAGAGAATCAAAGAAAACCACGCTGACGGTACTAATCGTAGCTACAATGAAAGAGTTGAGATACCAGCGCAAAAAAGGCGTTTCCAGAAGAACTGTGCGGTAATTGTTCAGGGTGGCGGCATTGGGAAAAAAATTGCCCTGGTAAATTTCGGAAGCCGGTTTAAGGGACGTAGAGATCATCCAGATAAAGGGGATAACCATGGTCAAACCACCCAGAATCAGAAGGAAATAAGCCAACAGCTTGAGCAGCTTGTCCTGCCGCTTCTGGCTTTCCAAAAACCCGCCTGAACTGGACGCTGCTTTTACCTCGGTAATTTCCCTATCTTGTTCTAAAACAGTCATAATAATTGCTCCGGGCAGGCAGTCCGGTTAAGGGGAGCCTGCTTCTTACATACGCTGCTAATAATCACGAGACAAAAACTTCAACTGCACGATGGTAATCACTAAAATAATGCCAAACAGCGCTACCGTCAGGGCTGAGGCGTAACCCATGTCAAAACTGGAAAAGGCTTCCCGGTAAACGCGCAAAGTGACGGTGGTGGTGCTGGCTAACGGGCCGCCATCCCCCTGAGTAGTCATGTTAATCACGTAGTCGAACATGCGCAGGAAGCTGATGGTTTGCAAAACGGCCAGATAAACCAGGGTGGTATTGAGCAAAGGCAGGGTGATGCGCCAGAAAGACTGCCAGCGGTTAGCCCCGTCAATTTTGGCTGCTTCGTAAAAGGTTTCGGGGACCTGCTTCAAACCGGCCAGAAAGATGATGATAGCGAAGCCGAGACCCTGCCAGACGACAACGGCCGTAATCGAATACAACGCCTGATTGGGACTCTTCAAAAATGGCTGCTGCGGCAGGCCGAAAAAAGAGAGCATCACATTAAAAAAGCCGTACTGCGGCTGGTACAACCAGCGCCACACCCAGGCAATAGCTACCGTCGAAGTAACAAACGGGATAAAAAATATAGCCCGGAACAGCGTACTCATGCGCGTGATTTCATTCAGCAGTAAGGCAATAGCCAGGGCCGTAACCAACTGAATGGGCATACCAATCAGGACATATTTGAAGGTATTGACAAACGCTTTGTGCGTCACGGAACGGGGATTCAGCAAATCCTCCCACAACTGCCGGTAATTTTCCAGCCCCACAAAGGTTTGCTCCGCCGCCAACGGATTCCAGTCATGCAAACTGATATTAAAAGCTGACAACGTGGGTATGATGCGGATAAGTATAAAAAAGGTCATGGGTACCAACAAAAATATGTAAGCCCACACAACCTGGCGTTGTCGAATCGTTAATCGGGACATCGCGCCACTCCTTACCAAAGGTGCGACGCACTTCATAAGTGCGTCGCACCTGAAACCACAAAAAACGACAAACTAGCTAATTGTGATTAGCCCAGAATTCATCCAGCAATTCCTGTTCTAGGGCTGCTGCTTCATCCAAAGCCTCACACGGATCCGCGCCGGCCAGCCGCACAGAATCATACGCATCCACAATAAACTGACGCTGCGCCGATTCATCTACAAAGAATGTAGCATGGGCATAAGGCAGTCCGGCTGCAAATGGGCCTAAAATGGGATCGGCTAACAAATCTTCATTGGCCGCCGCTTCCAACTGGGCTGGCAGTTCGCCAACCTTGTTTACCCAGGTCGTGCCAGCTTCCGGCGTGGTGATGAACTTCAGGAAACGTATCGAAGCATCCAACACAGCCGGGTCTTCCGCTGCTTTGCGGGTAATGCCATGCGTCCAGTAGGAGCCGAACGTAGACTGTACGTCGTTCCCAATTGGCAGCTCGACGACGCCGTAGTTCAAATCGGGGGCGCTCTTGGCAATGGTGCCTACGCGGAAAGAACCATCAATGTGCAGAGCCGATTTACCCTGCAGGAAAGCCTGCGTTGCATCTTCGAAGAGGTCATTGCTGCCTGTGTTGTATTCGGTCTCGAAGGCCAGCATATATTTGAAGGCTTCGCAACCCTCCGGGCTATTATACATGACGGTGCGATTGTCATCGCTGTAAGGCTGGCCGCCAAATTGCCGCACCAGCACTTCGCGGAACCAATGATGGGCCTGTCCGGGCACACCTACGGGGAAACCCTCAACGACGATGTTGCCCGCGTCATCATACTGGGTCAGCGCCTGGGCCATTTCGGCTAACTCGTCCAGGTTGGTGGGCGGTGATTCAGGGTCCAGACCAGCCTCTGCAAAGAGGTCTTTATTCCAGAAGAGGGCCAGGGTGCGCACGGCCGTAGGCAGCGCCCAATACTCCCCTTCAAACTGGCTGTTCTGCACCATCGGTGAGAACTGTTCCGCAATCATCTCCGGTGGGAACTCATCCTGCGGCAGCGGAATCAGATAACCCGCATCCACCCAGGCCGGTACCCAGCCATAGAACAACGTGGCGACATCCGGGCCAACACCAGCCGGGGCCGAAGCCGCAATCTTGTCCCGATAATCCGCATATGGCACATCACTGTTATGGATCACCCGTACATCAGGATTCTCCGCTTCAAACTGCTGGATCAGACGATTCATCGCATCCACGCGGGGGTCAAAGAAATACTGCCAATATTCAATCGTCGTGACTTCAGAGTCGGCCGGAACCACCACTTCCACTTCCCGCGTCACTTCCACCTGCTCCACAACCGATTCACCCTCAACAATGCGTGTAACCTCTACAACTTCCGGCTCCGCTTCCACCACACGGGTTACTTCCACCACTTCCGGGGCTGCCGCCTCCTGTGTACCGCCACAAGCCACCAGCAAACCGCCCAACAAAAACAATGAAACAACCACAAACATTTTTTTACTAAAACTGTGCATTTGTTCTTATCCTCCTACTGATTAGTTACCCGGACAGCCAATAACAACCTGTCTGATATTGGGTAAAAACAACAATAAAACATCCCATATTTGTTGATTCCTAAGCACCACCTCCTCTACACATGTAGGGCGATTTTGTAAATCGCCCACCTGTAATCGCGGTATGAAACCGCGGCTACATCAACCTTCCAGATCAATCTTGAACAAACGAGCGGCATTACCGCCAAAAATCAATTGCAACTGCTCATGGCTCATGCCAATTTCTCGCGCATCCCGGATTTGATCCTGTAAATAGCGAATAGCAAAGCCGCGAGGGAACCAGCTTGAATCCGTGCCAAATATGATGCGTTCCGGGCCAATCGTGCCCAGATATTTGCGAAATAGTTCCTTAACAGTCAATTCGCCCGGCACCCAACGCACCCACTGATTAGAGCCACAGGTATCAATGGACACATTACGGCAAGCCCAACATAACTGCAACGTCTCCCGCACCCAGGCACAGCCAAAATGGGGTACCACAAAATTCACATCCGGGAAATCTTTAGCCACGTTGTGCAGCTTAAGCGGATTGATATTTTCGTGCGTGGCAATGCCGCCGCCGCCGCCCATAATGCCAAAATGAACCAGCACCGGAATATCTAACTCGGCGCAGGTTTCCCAGACAGGATAAGCCGCTTTGTCTTCGATGGGACGATCCAGCGCCGGGGCCAGGAGTTTGTATCCGCGAAAGCCCAACTCGTTGACCGCCCTTTTCAATTCAGCCACCGCATCATCGGCAAAGAGATAGTTATGGGCAAACCCGATGAATTTGTCCGGGTACATCTGCGTCATCGCCGCCAAATTATCATTGCCGCCACCAGTGACAAATCCTACCGCCCGCAAACCATAACGATCCACTTCTTCAGCCCAACGATGGGCTTGGGTGGCATCATCCGGCGGGTTTTTTTCCGGTTTGGGGAAGTCCCAGGCCAGCCGCCACTCTTTGTTGTAGGCCAGCGCCTGCTCCTGGGCAATTTTGGCCCGCCGCTCGCCCACTCTATCTATATATTCCTGCTTCCAATCCGGGGCCATTCCATCAAACCAGGGCCGGTTTGTGGGGAAATGGCAGTGAAAATCTATGACATGCAAATCTTGGAACATTGTTTCTCCTCTTTTTTGCAGGGCGATTTGGCAAATCGCCCTACGAATCAGGTTAATTGTTTGACCACGACATATTCATCTGTGGCTTTCATCACGTGCATGATAGCGCCCATAACGGCCGCTTCCCGGCCCAATTCAGACACTTCCAGATGGGGAATAAAAGGAATGACGCCTTCCAGGCGCTGCCGGATGGGATCAACCAACAAGCGGCTGGGGTTATTGCTGGCTACCCCGCCGCCCAATACAATCATCTCCGGATCAAGGACGGTGCTGATATTGGCAATGGCTAAAGCCAGATAATCTACGGTCTCATCTACCACTTGCTGCGCCCATTCGACGCCCAATTCAGCCTGGGCAAAGACATATCGGGCGTCCAACCGCTCTTCAGGGAAGGGTAACTGCCTTTCTTCCAACAACTCATGCGCCCGCCTGGCGATACCTGTACCGGAAGCCAGCGTTTCCAAAGCGCCAAACCCTTCGTACCGCTGCTCCAAAAAACGGGGGGCGGGCAGCATGTAACCGACTTCGCCGGCCGCCTGGTTGCAGCCGCGATAGATGGCCCCATCTATGATGATACCGGCGCCAATACCGGTACCCAGGGTGATGGACACCATGCTGCACGTACCTTTTCCAGCGCCAAAACCCCATTCACCTAAAGCCGCCAGGTTCACATCGTTTTCTACGGTAACAGGCATATCAAAATAGTCGGTCAGGATGGCTTGCAGGGGCAGGTTACGCCAGTTGAGGCTGGGCGCCCAGGTGACAATGCCTTCGGGTACCAGGGTGACGCCTGGCGCGCCCACGCCAATACCCCGAATTTGTTGGCCGGACGGCCGTGGCGCGGCCAACAACTCCTCAATAAACTCACACAAGCCATCCAGGTAATCTCCGGCCGAATTTGCCTGGTTTTCCTCATGGGTACGGTAAAGGGAATACTGGATGTTCCCAGCCAAATCAGCCACCATGCCATAAATTTTCGTGCCGCCCAAATCCACGCCGACAATAGCGAACGCTTCTCCATTAAACTCAATGAACGAGGCTGGGCGTCCTTTGGTCGTGTCCTTCCTACCGGATGGGCGAACCAATCGTTCTGCCATGAGATCATCCACAATGCGCATAACAGTAGGCAGGCTGATATTCAATTGTTTGGCAATTTGGGAACGAGAAATGGGGCTGTTTTCGCGGACAAGCTCCAGGACAGCAGACCTGTTAATCGTACGCAGCAAACGGGTTGTTCCATCTCTGAGCATAGATTTCTGCTCCAATCAGCTATTAAAATCCGAGGTTAAATTATTACTTTCTTAAGTTAAGTAAGTATTGTAGGGGAAACGGCCGTCTTTGGCAAGAAATTGCTCACACCCGGTGAAATGTCAGAAGCAAATTAAAATTCGCTCTACGATTTGACCACACCTTTATCTTTTGCTAACATCCCCTTCGCTCTTTGCCATAGAGATATTCATGAGACCGGTGGTGACTGGGTCCCTGGCGGCGGAGGCCGCCGAACCGTGTCAGGGCCGGAAGGCAGCAGCACTAAGGCGTCCCCTCCGGGTGCCCAGGATCACCTGGTTGCCATCGGTTCCATGAATATGTCTGTGACGAGCTAACCGCCATGACGAAACCCCCTTTACGATACCTTGTCATTTTACTGCTTATCCTGGGCCTCGGTAGTTTTGCCGCCGCGGGCTGGCTGCTGACACGGCCGTCTTACACCATTTTCGACGGCCGTACCCCCATCACCATTCCCGGCCAATTCAGCACTGTGCAGGAAGTTCTGGCTGCGGCCAACATTGAAACCCGCCCGGAAGACGTGATTGTTCCCGCTCCGGATACGGCCGTCAGCCCCACCACTCCTATCCAGATCAACCGCGCCCGGCAAGTGACCGTGCGCACCGCCAGCGGAACAAGCAACTACTGGACCAACCAGCCTACCCTGGACACATTCCTGGCCCAGGCGGGTATTCCCGTGCAGCGCACTGACCAGATTTATGCGGACGGGGTTCTGGTTCCTTATGGACAATTGGCTGATACGGCCGTGCCTGACGCCATAGAAATCGACCAGTTCCGCACCATCACCATTGAAGACGGCGGGCCAAGCCAAACCCTCAGCACGGCCGCGCAAACAGTCGGCGCAGCCTTGCAAGAAGCAGGCATCACCCTTTTTGCCGCTGACAGCGTGACCCCGCCCCTGGGTACGTGGCTGGAACCGGGTATGGTTATCCGGGTGGAGCGATCATTTCCGGTGAGCATTGAAGTGGACGGCCGTACCATCCAGACCCGCACCAGCAGCCCTAACGTCCTGGACACCCTGGCCGCCGCCGGTATCGGTCTCGTTGGCTACGATTACACCAATCCCGGCCCCGAAGCTATCTTGCAACCCGGCGACACCATCCAGGTCATTCGCGTCACCGAAGATCACCAGTTTGCCGACGAACCCATCCCCTACCAAACCGTCTATCAGGCCAATGATCAACTGGAGATTGACAACCGCGCTGTCATCAGCCCCGGCATTCCCGGCATCAAGCGGCAGCGTATCCGGGTGCGCTACGAAAACGGTATAGAAGTCAGCCAGGAGATGGACAGCGAATGGGTAGCCCAACCGCCGCAAGACGAAGTAATCGGCTACGGCACCAAAATTATCATCCGCACCATTGACACGCCCGAAGGCCCGCTGGAATACTGGCGCGTCGTCAAGATGCGCATCACCTCCTACAAACCGGCCAGCGCCGGCAAACCGCCCGACCACCCTGGCTACGGCATCACCGCCAGCGGTCTGCGCGCCGAAAAGGGTGTGGTGGGTGTAGATCGCAGTGTCATCCCCTGGAAATCCTGGATTTATGTGCCCAACTACGGCAAAGCGATTGCCGGAGATGTGGGCGGCGGCTTGTACGGCCGTTGGATTGATCTGGCCTACAGCGACGATGATTATGTAGGCTGGTCAACTTACGGCGACGTGTACTACCTCACTCCCGTCCCGTCACCGGACAAGATCAATTATTTGCTCCCGACGGTATTGCCTTAATCCGGGCAAGCCCGAACCAACAAGGCTTTCATCAACAGATTCCGTAGTTGACGTGTTTATTGCCAGTCAACATTGCCACGAAGTACAATGTGGGTACAATCTTTTATATTGGGAGGCAAAATTGACCGATCAGA
>JAJRTP010000042.1 GCA_024278255.1 Chloroflexota bacterium
CAATCTTGACTTTATCGAAAAAAGCCACGAATCACACGAATTTTCACAAAATTCTCTCTGGTAATTCTCGGCGATCTCCGCGTCCTCTGCGGTTTTTTCGGAAGACTCAATCTTCAATCAGCAGCGCATCTCCTAACGCCGCTTGCAGTTCGTCAATGGCGGCGGCGGCCGCTTCGGCCGGGGTCATATTCCCTTCTTCCGCCGTCAGCAGCCCGGCCAGCAAAATTTTCTGGTAACGGCCGAACTGTTCGTGAACGGGTTGGAGGCGGGCGTAAGGCAGCGCCGTTTCGCCAAATTGTAAAATGTCCGCTTCGTACCTGTCTGCTCCGTTTTCGCCATCGGCCGGTCCCAGGACGCTCAGGTAACTGTTGCTGGCGACGTGGGGCAGGTTGATTTCCGGCGTCGCGGTCTGGGCCAAAATGTAGCAGGCGCGCGCTTTGGTGGCGTCAGGCCGGTTGGCGGAAAGGGCGTAGAAGCGGGCAATGGCCCAGGCGAACCCGGGCTGCCCCTCCGTTCCGCCCGGCTGTAAGGCGTAGCCTGCGTCCTCTGCCAGAAACGTGCCGCCGTCATAATATTCGTTCCAGCGCGCCCAGTACCAGATGGGCGCGTCCCAGAAGAGCGCCTGCCCGTGGGCGACGGTATCGTGCCAGACGCTTTGCCCCATGGCGGCGTTCCAGGGAGCGCTGGCGGCGTTGGCCGGCGTCACATTGTCCTGGCGCAGTTGCCGGGCAAAGGCGTAGGTTTGTTCCAGCGCGGCGCGGCTGACGATGAGTTTGCCGGGCCGGCCGGGATCGGTCACCCGGCCGCCAAAGGCCGCGTAATGGTTCAGGGCGCTCATGGTTCCCGGATCGCGCCAGTAGCCGAAGCCGGGCGCTGCGACGCCTTGTTCCACTGCCTGCCGCGCTGTTTCCGCCATATCTTCCAGGCTGAAGCCGCCGGACTGGATGCGCTGGGGCAGGTTTTCAATCTCTTCCGGCGACCAGCCGAGTTGGCGCAGTTTTGTTTTGTTAAAGAAGAACAGGTGCAGCCCCAGTTCGTGGGGCGCGCCCCAGCGCTGTTCTTGCCAGGTAACGGCCGTCCACAGTTCCGGGCGTACATTGGCAAACTCATCGTATTGGCTCAGGCAGTCGTCCAGCGGTTCAATGCGGCCGTCTGCCGCCCATTTGGGCAAATCACCCATGTCCAGGGCCACGATGTCGGGGGGACGGCCGTTTTCATTAGCCGTCTCCCACAACGAAGCGTAACTGCCCGCGCCGATGTGGTACATTTCCGCCCGCGCCGCTGTGTCGTCCAGCGCCGGGTCGCGGCTCATGGCGTCCAGCAGCGCGTCGGCCCGCTGGTGATCCTGCATATTCCCCCGCGCCCAGACGACGACGCCGTTCTCTTCCGCTTCCCGCTCTCCGCCAATGGTGGAACTGACCATGATTGTCTGCTCGGCGCAGGCGGCCAGAAAGAGGAGGATGAGGAGCGCGGCCGTTTGGGGATACGGCCGGAGAAAAGAAAAAGTTGAAGGAAGCAAAATACTGGTACCATCTCCATTTCGTTTCCCTCATTATACCGCGAGATTGCATATGTCTGTTCAAACTTTTGTAACCTGATAACGTGAGATTTGGCTTTAGCGAACAATATTGGACGCAATGCCGGGCACGGTGCTTATTGCTCTGCCAGGAAGGGAGCGAGTGTCTCACTGTTTTTAAGTTGCAGAAGCTCTTTTTCAGCGTCAGTCAGAGTTTCTTTAGCTTGAAGTGTTTCGCCGCCTTCTATTCACCCACCCTAACCAACCAGCTCTGCGAAGTTTTCCATTACATCTTTCAACTTTGTAACTGTATCACTGTCAAGACTTAACACCACGCCCATGATTGAAATAATTTGTGGACTAATCGCACGAAGCAGAATTGCTGTGTCGAAAGGCCAGGTTGGGTATTTACGAGCTGTTGGGTGTAATTTTTGCAAGGTTTCCAGTTCTTTTGTTAGTTCTTCCAACTTGCTGTTGTCATTTCCTTGAAGGCGTTTGTGCAATCTGGATTCAACTTCTCCAAGTTGCTTTGCCAGCTTGTCTTGATATTCTGACCGTTGTTCCAGCATGTCACGGTGGATATCCCACAATGGAGCAAGGAAAACAAAAAACGAGAGTGGAGTTAACATAATCAATCCGACAATAGAAAAAACGATCGTTGGCAGAGTTGGGTATTGGAAGTTGGTGCGAATACCGATTATTGCCCAGAAACCCAACACAAGTATTGCCAGGATGATGGGTAATGCCATATTAAAGCAGATGTCTCCCAACCGCCGTAGACCGCCGCTACTATCTGGATGGCTAGGCTGAATTCTGAGTTTGAAAGTGGGGGTTAGTCGTTTGATTGCTGCCCCTAACGTGTACATAATCCAAATACTGGTACTCCCCACAATTGCCCACAAAAGTGGCGTGAACACCCAGCGGGTGAGAATCCAAAGTGTGTCAAGTAGACGGACAAGTGAGGTTCTGTCAGGATTGACAACATCCTTTATTCTCTCCGAAAGATCAAGACCAACATTCTGATTGGCAAAGACAATCAATGTGCCGCTAATGATTAGAAGAAACAAAGTCACACCAAAACGCCAGCGGCTTTTAATTCTGGTCCTGAAATCTGTGGAGAAGGATACTTTGTGTGGGGATTCTTTGGCAATTGGTTCCAACTGTCCTGTTTTTGCCAGATTGACGAAGGTTTTCGGCGCTTGTCTTAGAAGTGTACGAAGGATGAAGCCCCCTATTAGAAAGACGATACTGACTGAAACGAAGACCTTGTCCGTCAAATCAGGTAAGAGTTCGGTTAATACCTGACGATCTGGGCTGATGAGAGCAACGATTACATCATTTAGTAGCAGGAGTGCAAGAGGCCCCAAAGCGATTATCCAAATGTGAGAAATACTCCATTTTGTGAATTTGTCGGGATAGAAGATTTCTTCGCCCATCTTTTCAAAGACGGAAAACTCGTCTACGATTGACATTTGTGCTTCTGACATTAAGACTCTCCTTAGCGTTGGTGCTGTTTGGATCGCCACTCCAGTGGTTAAAGGAATACTCACTGAGTTTATCACCCTCACCGGCAATAGGGGCGATGGAAGCCAGGACAAACCGATAGTCTGTCCCCGGCTTGCTCCTGCCAACTGGCTATGGCTTGATAATCACGGGCAAAAATAGTGTAGCATTGATATCAAAAGTGGCTGTGACAGATTTGGCTGTGTCTATTGTCAGGGTAATAGGGTTGCTTGTACTTGTGACCGCGCCGCTCCAGCCGGTGAAGGCGGAACCAGTATCGGCCATAGCCGTTAAAGTGACTACTGTGCCAAAATCGAAATCAGACGAGCAAGTATTACCGCAATTAATACCGGCTGGACTGCTTGTAACCGTTCCACTTCCCGTACTGGCTGTATTGACAGTCAGAGTATAGGTTTCCAATGCAAAAGTAGCAGTGACGGATTTAGCTGCGTCCATTGTCAAGGTAATGAGATCGTTTGCGCTTGTGATTGCGCCGCTCCAGCCAGTGAAGGCAGAACCGGTGTCGGCCACAGCCGTTAAAGTGACTACTGTGCCAAAATCGAAGTCGGACAAGCAGGTATTGCCGCAATCAATACCTACCGGACTGCTTGTAACCGTTCCGCTTCCCGTACCGTCCGTGCTGACAGTCAGAGCATAGGTTTCTAGTGTAAAGGTGGCAGTGACAGATTTGGCTGTATCCATCGTTAGAGTAATGGGATTACTTGTGCCTGAGGCTGTGCCGCTCCAGCCGGTGAAAATAGAACCGGAATCAGCCGTGGCTGTTAGCGTGACCGCCGCACCAAAATCAAAGTCAAATGAACATGTGCTTCCACAATCAATGCCTGCCGGAACGCTAGTAATAGAGCCACTGCCAGCGCCGTCTTTTACAATATCCAGAGTTTGCTGAGGAAAAACCAGTTCAAATGCACCAATATCATCAGATAGGCCTTGCGGTCGGGAAATGCCTCGTTGGTCTGTAGCAAGGATCGTATTGCCGGCATCAATGGCAGGGCTACCAGATAAAAGAGCTTGTGTAAAGGTAGCCCCGCCGTTGTCCTGTAATGGGCCTAACATCGGATCACTATTTCCGGTAAAACCGCAACTGTTGTCTTCTACGATGTTGTAACCATTATCAACCACGGTTCCATAGCAGTCTCCACCATTAAGGCTATTGGCAATAATGCTGTTGTTGATACTTAATGTGTTACCATATGAATAAACGCCCCCGCCATATCGAGAAGAATTGTCACTGAGTGTGTTATTATTTAACGTTGTTGTTGCACTGGCGCTGCTATAAATACCGCCACCGTTGCCACCGGCTACGGGAGCGGCCAAATTACCGCTGACAGTGCTATTAGTAATGGTTAAGGCACTGGTATTAAATATGCCGCCACCTCTGCCTCCGCCATAGTAAACTACATTGCTGTTTATAGTACTATTGATGATTGTTGACGCACCTTGGTTATAAATGCCGCCACCGGAATTGCCCGCAGTATTATCCCGAATAGTACTGTTGTTGATAGTTAATGTGCCATTATTGATATTGAAAATGCCGCCACCGGATGAAGTATATCTTGTTGAGTTGTGGTGTACGGTGCTATTGTTGATGGTTAATATGCCAGCATTGAGAATGCCGCCACCATGACCGTACCCATTTGTTGCATTGTCACTAATGATACTATTGTTAACAGTCAAAATGCCGGAATTGTAAATGCCGCCACCGCTGCCATATAGGCCTGAATCTCCGCCTGAAATAATGATATTTTGTATGGTGACATTGGTATTGGCGGCGATGAAAAACGGCCGTACACCAGAAATATTCTGTCCATCTACCGTGTTGCTATTCCCTTCCAGCAACAGGGCAACACCGGCAGTGGGATTATTGATGGTGACAGTGCTGGCCGTCAGACTAATGTTTTGGGTTAAGGTAATGGTGTAACTGCCTGCAGGTTTGCTGTTGTAACAATTGATAGCATCATTGAGGTCGGCTTCGATGCCAACAAGCCAACTGTTGTCGTTACAATCAACAAGCGCTTGGGCAGGCTGAACACCCATCAGCCACAAGACGGCCGTGACGGCCAACAGGGCAAACAAGATGATGGGGACGGTTCTCCTGAAGGAAATAGCCATGGGGTGATATAATTTAAAGGTGAAATGATTCATTGAATGACCTCCATGCTTCTGATGTGATTTAATATTTACATAATGAGAAATATGCAATTAATTCAGTATTGCTCGCGGGTGAAAGTAAGCGAAGCATACCCTCACCCGCCTATAAGCTCGGGGTTGTAGCTGACCTCCAGACCGGGCCACACCAAGCAGCCTTTCGGGACTGAAATGCTACCCGCACTTCCCCAAGTTTTTGAGTAGATTCTATGCGATTATTCCTAATCTAAAGGGATTTGTCTGCCAGAGTGTGCCGCTGTCTGCCAAATGAGTGCCATTTGGGAAAGGGGGTGAAAGAGTAAGAGGCTGATTGAAGTGGGCCGATTACTGGTTTTCGTCTGCAATTAACTGCTGGATCACGGCCGTAACCGCCTTAACCGCTTCCTTCCGTTCCCGGTAGAAGGTGCGTTCCGAGAGGTTGAGGTAGAGGTAGATTTGCCGGTTGGGTTCTTCCTTGACGTATTTGTGATAGAGGATGTGCCAGCCGCGCCATTGCCGGCTGGTCTTATCGGGGGAGTGTCCGGCCTGTAAATGGTCAATGGCGGCGCGCAGGGTGTGGTGCAGCGCTTTGCCCGGATGGGGCGGCGCGGCGGGGAGGTTGTTTTGCGCCAGGTAACGCTGCACGGCCGTCAGCCGGACGAGGGGACTGTCATTCAGCCAGACGGTATCCCAGAGGTGTTCCAGCGCCGCTTCCACGTCGGCCGTTTGGATGGAGAGGGGCGGGGTGGATACGGTCGTCTGTTCCCTCACAAACCGACGGAAGGCGCGGCCGGCTGTCAGATAATGTTCATATGGCCCCGCTTCCCGCTGCAAATCTGCCCGCCACTGGCGGCGCGCCGTCTCATTGGCGTGATCCCAGGCGTAGGTAAAATGATCCGCCGCTTCCTGAAGAAACCGGCTTTCCACGCGGGCCAAATCCACCGGTTCTCTCTGCCGGTACGCTTCCA
>JAJRTP010000552.1 GCA_024278255.1 Chloroflexota bacterium
CGGTACACGCCCCGCCTGCCGGTAGACATTTTGCAGGATTTGCGGCAGCGGCTGGATGAAGCCATTCCCAATTTCCGGCACGTCCAGCTTGACCTGCAAAACGGGATTATGCGCTTGTTCGGCCACGTAGAAAATGAAACCCAGCGCCAGGAAGCGGAAGAGATTGCCCGCGGCGTCAGCGGCGTGGTAGACGTGGACAATGCGTTAACCACCAGCGTCGCCATCCAGACGGAAATTCTGGCCGCCATTCAGGCAGATGAGCGCACCAAAGGGCAAGAAATAGACGTAGCCTTCCAGCAAGGCATCGCCACGCTGACCGGCGCCGTCACCAGCCCGGAAGCGCGCCAGGCAGCCGAAGAAATTACCGCCCAACACCCCCACGTTATCGCCGTCGTCAACGATCTGGCAGTGCAGCCTAAAATAATTGGCGAAGAAATGGTGGCGGTTCCCCTGCAAGAACAATAAATAACTACAAGAAGGTCAACTTCTCGAAGAAGTTGACCTTCTAACAAACGGAGTGCATTATGTCAACAATCACAATTTTACCCGAAGATGAATTACAGCTTTCTTTGCTTGGCGATGATGAACGCGGTTACGATTTTGTGACTACGGAAACAATCGAACAATTGCAAGGGTTGTCTTTTCCCGAAGCCCGCGTCTTCTCGTTATATCTGGATATGACGCCGGAAAGGTTGAAGGATGCCCCCTGGTCTACCCGCTATGACCATCTGGTAGAAAATATGCGGGGACAAATTGCAGACAAGGACAGCCGCAAGATGTTTGACGTCGTGGCTGAGAATATCAAAGAACAGGTGCGGAATGAATACGGCCGTCCCCAGGCGCGGGGCCTGGCTCTGTTTACCGTGCCGGAACGCATCTCTCTCAAAGGAAAACACAAAGTCAAATACAGCACCTTTATCCATTACCACTTACCGGAGCCGCCCCAGGACACACTCCTGTGGGACAAAGCAGTGGAATTGACGCCCTTGCTGCTACAAATGGATGAACATGAACCGACCGGCGTGGTGTTAGCGGATCGGCAGCACGGCCGTTTCTTCCTCTACTACCTGGGAGAAACTGCCGAATACTCCATTTCCGAATGGGACGACACCGCTCAGCGCACCAAAGCTGTAGGCATGGGCGCTTACAACCACGAACAATGGCTGGCCGAGCAATATAAGCGCCACCTGCATCACCTCGTCAATTTCATCGAGAAGATCGGACAGCAGGCGGGTTGGCGCTGGCTGGCAATTGGCGGCGTAGATCAACTCCCGGAAGACTTGAGCAAAGAGCTGCCCAAAATGTGGCGGGAAAAACTGATCGGCACGTTTACGCTCTCACTGGAAGCCAACTATAACCAAGTGCGGGATGCCGTAGCGCCGCTGGTGCAGGCAGCCGAAGCGCAGGCGGAAAAGGAGACGCTGGAAACCTGGATCGGCCATCTGGAACAAAAAAGTAATGCAGTCAGCGGCCTGGATAAAGCGTTGTTGGCGCTCCAGGAAGGACGTATCCAGACGCTTTTGGTCGCCGCCGGGTTCGCGCACGACGGCCGTGAATGCCAACAATGTCCCGCGCTGACAACAACGGCAGATGAAACCTGTCCCTACTGCGGCGGCGTGATGACTCGCGTAAATGATATTGTGAATACGGCCGTCACCCAGGTCTTTAGGCAAAACGGCCGTGTCGAAATCGTACGCGACCCGGACAATCTGGCACTCATGCAGCAACATGATAATATAGGCGCGATACTGCGCTTCTAAAACCAATAGATACACGGATGTAACGGATCGAATGGATTTTCACAGATACACAAAAAATCCGTGAGAATCCGCCAAATCCGTATAATCCGTGTATCCATCCAAAGGAGAATTTCCCATGATCGTAAAACCGAAAGTTGTCGAAGCGATGAATGCCCAAATCCAGAGCGAATTTACAGCGATGGCTCAGTACACCGCCATTGCTGTTTACTTTGACATGGAAGCCCTGCCCGAACTGGCCGGATTTTTCTACCGCCAGTCGGACGAAGAACGAATGCACGCCATGAAATTCGTCCACTTCCTCCTGGAAGCCGGGGCCAAACCGATTATTCCCGGCCTGCCGGAACTGCGCAACGATTTCAGCAGCCCGGAAGACGCCGTGCAGTTCGCCCTGGATCAGGAAATCAAAGTAACCAACCAGATTAATAATCTGGTGGCTATTTCCAACCGGGAAAACGACTACACCAGCCACAATTTCCTGCAATGGTATGTCATGGAACAGGTGGAAGAAGTAGACACGATGACCACCCTGCTGCAAACGATTAAACATGCGGGGGGCAGCCTGCTGCTGGTAGAAGATTTTGTGCGGCGCAATTTTGCGGCCGGAACCGCCGCTGACGCCCCGGCCGAGTAATCAAGCAATTGGGTAATTACGTAATTACGTAATTACCCAATTACTTTACGCCGCTTGCGGATGCAGGAAGGGGATTTCCCCCTTTTGCCAGGAAACGAGGAGCGGCGCAGCAATAAAGAGAGAGCTATAGGTCCCGCTTAATAACCCCACAAACAAAACAGCAATAAACGGCTTGATAGAATCGCCGCCAAACAGCAAAATGGCAACCATCACAAACATGGCGTTTAGCTGGGTGATGACAGACCGTTTGAAAACCTGGGAAACGGAGAGGTTCACCAGACTTTCCAAATCTTTTGTTTTAAGTCTGCGATTGCTTTGATTTTCCCGGATACGGTCGAAGACGACGATGGTATCTTGCAGGGAAAAGCCAACGACGGTGAGGACGGCCGTTAAAAACAACGCATCAATCTCCCAGCCGGCAATCAGCCCCATAATAGAAACAAAACTAAACATCACCAGCAAATCGTGGAGCATAGCGGCTACCGCGCACGCGCCATACCGGAACGGATGAGGCACTTGGCGGAAAGCGGCCATGATGTAAATCAAAATAATCAACGCCGCCACGCCCACAGCTACAAACGCCGCCCGCGTCACCTCGCGCCCCACCGCCGGACTCATGGAAGTTACCGACGTGGTACCGGGAACCAGCGGGGACAAATCCCCCAAAAACGCTTCGATCTGGTTCGATTCGTCCGGTGTTACGAAGGGCGTTCTGATTTGCCAGGCATTTTGCAGCCCCTGCCCGCGCAAAGCGGTTACAGCCGGGTTGCCGATGCCGTTTTCCACAAAAACAGCCCGCAGCGCTTCCTCCGTTACCGGTTCGCTAAATTGCACCTCGAAGCGGGAACCGCCCAAAAAGTCTACACCCAAACGAAAGGGAGCGCCGGTTACAAACCAAACGTAGGCAATAGCCAACAGTCCCACACCAATAATGATGCCGGAAAAAATATAGTAGTAACGTCGTCGTTGAATAAAATTATCAAAGAATTTAGCAGACATAATTTACACACCCATCAGCCACTTTTTGCCTTCCAGCCAGTTGGCGCCGCGGCCCAGAATTAAATTGATTAAGGTACGGGTGACGACAACGGCCGTAAACATACTAATCATCACCCCAATCGCCAGCGTCAGGGCAAACCCCTGCACAGAACTGGCCCCAAAACTGCGACCAAACAGCCACAACACCAGGCAAATGACCAGCGTAGCAATATTCGAGTCTCGAATAGCGATCCACGCTTTGCCAAACGCCACATCAACAGCGCCCGTAATATTACCCTGACGCCCCACTTCTTCCTTCATTCGCTCAAACACCAGCACATTGGCATCCACCGCCATACCAATGGAAAGCAAAAAGCCGGTAATCGCCGGCAGCGTCAACGTTACCGGAACGCCTTCAAAAACGGCAAAATTCAACAGCATGTAAAACAACAAAGCCACATCCGCCAAAACGCCCGGCAACCGGTAATAAATCAGCATAAACAACAGCACCACAATCACGCCAATAGCGCCGGCCCGGACGCTGTCTTCCACCGACTGCGCCCCCAGTGTAGCCCCCACCTGCCGCGTACTTTCAATCTTCAACGGCACCGGCAGGCTGCCAAAACGCAACTGCAGCGCCAGCTTTTGCGCCTCTTCGGACGTAAACTGACCGGTAATAGAGCCGGCTCCATCTGTAATAGCTGAGTTGATCCGGGGGCTGGAAATCACCTGTTTGTCCAAAACAATGGTCAAAAATTTACCCTGATTCTCGCGGGTATAATCGGCAAAAAAGTCGGCTTTATCCTTTTGCAGTTTGAACTCCACGTAAAACTGCCCCAAACTGTTATCCAGGGCAGCCGCTTCCCGTAAATCAGCGCCCGTCATCACCGTCTCAAATTCAGGAACCGGACCGCCAGTCTCATCTTCGCAGCGAGAAGGGCCGGTATTGAGCGATGTGCGCACACAAGTTCCTTCCGGTAAAGATTGCGAACCGGTATCCACAAATTCCAGCAGCGCCGTCTCCTGAATGAGGTCAATAGCATCCTGCGGGTTATCAATACCCGGCAGTTCAATCAAAATCCGCCGATCCCCTTCCACCTGCACCAACGGTTCCGTAACGCCCAGGGCATTGACGCGCTGTTCGATGATTTGCCGCGCCGTATCCATCTGCTCCCGGCTAATCGGCTGGTCTTCCGGCACGTCTGTCTCCAGCAGCACTTGCAAGCCACCCTGCAAATCCAGACCGCGCTGAATAGGCTTGTTGGGGTCCTGCACAATCCAGAATGTAGCCGCAGCCACAATCAGGATCAAAATCAACCAAAAGAAATTCTTGTTTCTGTCCATAAATACACCATTTCGTTCCTTCACAGATATTTGGTAAATGGGCACACGGATCGTATGGATTGAACGGATTTGCGCGGATATTCTTCTAAATCCGTGGCAATCTGTCTAACCCGTGTTATCCGTGTATCTATTCCGCCGTGGGTCTTGGGGTTTTGTCGGGCGTGGAGAACAGCTTAAGGACTGCTCTGGAAACCTGTCTGTGCAGAGGTAAAAAACCCCGGCAAAGCCTGAAGATCCGTTCCCTGTCATTAAAAACTGGGGAATTTTAGCGGATTACCTGAATGTTGCAACTGACAGCAAAGTTCATTGCCAAAATCTTTGCAGATGTCGGTTGACCGCCTCAGCCTCATCATGCTGCAACCAGTGGGAGGCTTGCGGGAAGTAAACCAGTTCGCCCTCAGCGCATAAAGCAATGCTGGGCGGCGCTAATTCTTTACCCAGCGCTACGTCCTGCTCGCCCCAAAGCATGAGGGTGGGTATAGTGATGGAACCGGGCGCGGGTGTGGGCTGGCGGAAAAGGGTACGGCCGGCCGCCCGATACCAGTTTATCATGGCAGTGATGGCTCCCGGCTTGGCCCAGGCGCGCTCATACACAGCTAACTCTTCCGGAGAAAATGTGTCTTTGCGGCTGCTGGCTAACAGGATATTGCGCCCTTTCCCCTCATTCATCTTGCGGAAAAAGCGTTCCGGCAGCCAGGGGAGCTGGAAGGTAAAAATGTACCAGCTTTTGCGTAATTGCGCCCAATTTCCCTGGCGGATGCTGTCGTTAAGCAGGGTGGGATAAGGCACATTGAGGATGACCAGCTTGCGCAATCGTGCCGGGTGATGGGCTGCCAGCCACCAGGCTACAGCCGCGCCCCAATCATGTCCTGCCAGAAAAACGTCTTCATACCCCAGGGCGTCCATCAAACCAGTAATGTCTTTGCTCAACTCGTCAATGTGGTAAGCCGCAATACCGCGCGGCTTGTCGCTCAAATTGTAGCCGCGCTGATCCGGCACGATGACGCGGTAGCCCTGCGCTGCCAAAAAGCCAATCTGGTTGTGCCAACCATACCAAAATTCAGGAAAGCCATGCAGTAAGATGACCGGCGTCCCATCCTCTGGCCCAGCCAATACCACATGCAGCGTAATTCCATTGGTACGGATGAAGCGGTGTTCGTATAACTCCGTCATTCTCTCCTCCTGCACAAATGTAGGGCGATTTTGTAAATCGCCCCCCGATTTGCAAAATCGGGCTACAATTTACTCTCCTACCACAAGCGACCCCAAAGTGACAAAATCGCCAGAGCCGTTAGCTAAAGGGAAACGCTGCCCGGTTTGGGGCGAGTAGAGTCCGGCGCGGAGGAACCATTCGCCCGCTTCCATATCAGGGGACGGCCGCAGCGTAATTTTCTGGATGATGATGTCGCCGAGTTCGAGGGTGGTCACGGCCGTATCCCAGCCATCATACTGCGCCGCAATCTGCGCCGGATCAATCCCGGACAGATGGACAAAAGCAGCCAGCGGCCCGGCTTTGGCGGGAGTGGGCATTGGCATTTACGCCATTTCCCGCCGCCAAACCAATGTCAGTTGGATAGGATCGCCTGGTTGACGTACACTATCATCTACAGCGTAGCCCAACAGAGTGAACATATCGGCAAAATTGGCGTTGACGGGCTGGAAGTTGGCCGGTAAAGTGATCTCTTCACCTACGGCCGTAATCTGCGTATTCTCGTTGGCTGTCCATTTGGCGATGAGGCGACGGCCGTCCGCCACCCCCAATTCGTCAGGTGTAAGGTCGGATACGGCCGTGCCCGTCACCACAACGCGATCCACCGGCACGTCGTCCGGATACGTCACCTCGTACAGGTTGATAGAATACCCGGCCCGTGCCACCGGCTCCATCTCCCGGAAGAAAGCATACATGTCCACATTTTGCTCCAGCAAACCCAACTGCAAGCTGGTCTGACTGATGGCATACCAGCCCGGTGGCGGCGTGTATGGGTTATAGGCGTTGATTTCCGGCCCGGCCGTCTGGCGTAAAAAGCCGGGGATGGGTTTGTAGGGGATGTGGTAGACTTCGGGTACGGCCGTGCCAAAATAACCCAAATACGCATCTTCAATACCCCTTTCCGCCAGCAGTTCCCGAAGCAAAATCAAATCCTGCCCCCAATCAATGTTGGAATCTACCAAAATACGGCCACCGCCCGCCGGCCCACCGGCCAATTCGTTAAAAAATGCTTCCTGATGGGGAAAGAGGCGGAGTGTGCCCACGATTTGCCACCCAAGCAGGGCCAAAAGGAGGATGTTAAAGGCAAGAGATCGGAAATTCCGCGATTTCCAATCTCCAACCTCAAATCTTCCCACTTGCGCCGCCAACATGATCAAAAACGGCACGACGGGCAAAATATGCCGGTAGCCGATGGTGATGCGCCCGGTCATAGCCAGGGCCAGGAAGAGGAGCGGGGGCAGCCAGAGGATGGAAGCGTAACGCCAGCCTTTTTTGTGGAGGAATACGGCCGTGCCCCACACCGTCAAAATCAACAAAGGCAAACTCGTCTTCACCGCCAGCGCCACCGGAAAATAATACCACCAGCCCCGCGGCGACGTTTGCCCCAGCAAAAAGGAAGTCTTAGGCTGCGCTTCAATCCCCACAAATGTATCCCACAAACTGTACGGATAAAAAGAAGCCGGCAGCGGGATATTTGTCCCCGGATACGGGCTGACGTCAAAACGGTAAACAGCCCAAAGAGCGAGGAAGGAAATAAAGAACATGATGAGGAGATTGGAGATTAGAGAGCGGAGATTTGGGCGCAATTTCCAATCTCTAATCTCCAATCTCCACAGAACTGCCACCAACCCAATCATCGGCCAGACCAGCAGGCCGGTAAACTTGGCAGCCATCGTCAACCCGGCGAAAATGCCCACAAGGATGAGGTTTTTACGAGACGGAACTTCCAGCCAATGCCACAGCCGCCAGATAGTGAGAAAAAGGAACAGCGTCAGGCCCAAATCTGTCGTAACCAGGCGGGAATTGGCGATGAGGTTGGGGTCAAACACGGCCAGAATCAGGGCAATCCAGCTGGTCCAGGCCCCGGCCATCTGCCGCGCCCACCAGAAAAGAGCCGCCACCAGAATCGTTCCCAGAGCAATCACCGGCCAGCGCGCCCATTCCAGGATGGATTGCGGGTCAGCCTGTGCCTGCCACAGGAAAACGTCGGCAAAGTTGAAGTAGTCGCTTTCGGTCCAGGAAGGATGATCGAGAGGTAAATTCACGTCATCCCGAAACAACAGGGGGATGGCACTGAGGGCATTGATCAATGGCGGGTGACTTAAACTCATGCGGAAGTCGCCCGTTTTCAAGTAGGCGTAACCGGCCGCCACATGGTACTACTCATCAAACGCGGCCGATTTGCGCGGGGAACTAAGCGCCGCCTGCCCGGCAAACAGAAGCAGCCCGGCCGCCAACAGGATGGCCTCCCACCATTTGAGCCTGTGACTATTTCTCATGGAGTGTTTGTCTGACAAATACGAGGAAGGAATGATGAAAAACTGTCACCCTCAAGAAACATGACTCAACGCAATGACCCGAAATCTTTTCGACTTATCCCCAGATCCCGAATAATGGCTCTGACCGTACCTACAGCCAAATCTTTAGAACCCCAATCCGGTACCGTTGTTACCTGACCTGTTTCCGGGTTGCGCCAAATCCGATGACTCCCTTTCCCCTGGCGCATTTCATGACAGCCAAGTTTTCGTAACCGTTTGGCGACTTCTCTATAACGCATCAGGCCGCAACCAATACTTCCACCGTTTGAGGACGATCTGCCAAAGACGGCCGTAATGCAGGGGGAATCTCCATATCAAGCTCTTGCCAGGCAACCAACAAGGCGTCTAATGCTTCTTGTACATTGTGATAAATTTCTTCTGGCGTCTGGCCTTCTGTGACCAAACCAGGAACATCAGGGCTGGTTACTGTATAAACACCGCCAGGATTGGGTTCCAAATATAAACGAAGAGAATAAATTGACATATAACCATTGCTCCTTGATTGTCCAATTGTCCAAGACATAAATAATTATAGCATAATCGCTATATTGATTACGGCCGTCTACAACCCAATCCCCCGCACAAACAGCAGATACATGCCCAGCAAATACACAATCAGGATAGCGGCGCTGTCCAATTCGATGAAAAAGATGCGCCGTTCGACGCGGGCCAGGGTAGCCATGAGGGCCATTGTGGTGAGAATCAGCCCCAGCAGGCCAACCAGAACAAAATTGGCATCAATCGCACCCAGGAAACGGCCGTCTACATACAAAAAGTCCGCCACACCCAAGGCCAGCATATTAAACACACTGGAGCCAAACAGATTGCCCACGGCCATATCAAACGCATTCATCCGCATAGCGGACAAGGCGGCAATTAACTCCGGCAAGGAGGTGACCACACTGAGCAAGGCCACCCCAATAAAACCCGTACCCAGACCGGTAATCACAGCAATTTCCGTGCTGGCATTTACCAAAAACGGCACGATCAGCGCCAGAACTAGGGCGGCAACAGCAAAGCCAATCACACCGCGGCGCAAAGAGGGGAATTGGGGGCCGGGCTGGATGGTGGGAGCTACGGCCGTCACCGTCCCCCGCGTCCCCTGCTGAATCACCCGCAGCCCTACAAAGTAAGCCACAATAATGAGCAGGCTGTCAACCCCGAGCCAACCAATCGTTATGTCAATATCGGCCACCATAGACAGAACCGCAATCAGCATAAGCAGGATGGTCAGCCCGGCCGTCAGCGTGTGGTTGATGGCAATTTTGCGCATCAACGGCACCTGCACATAGGTCAAATCAATCAGGGCCAGCAGCAGCATATTGACCATATTGCTGCCAAAAAAGTTGCCCGCTGCCAGATTGGGAAATCCAGCCTGGAACGCACTGATAGAGGCCAGCATTTCCGGCAAAGAGGTAGCCGCTGCCAGAAAAACGGTGCCCACAAACAGCCCGCCCAATTTGGTACGGACGGCAATAATATCCCCGTATTCGGCTAACTTGTGCGCCGCCAACACCACAATCGCCGCGCTGATTAAAAACTGTATCCAAACCATCAGAAATCAACCGCCCGAAAGATTCCTCGATTCCTCGGAATGACAAATGTCCCAACCATCCGACCACCGACCACAAGACTACCCGACTACCTGACTACCCGACTACCTGACTAATCAGCGTCCTCTTCATCCCCATTCATCACACCCCAACTTTGGGCAATGGGCAGGGCAAAAATAATGCCTGTGCGCGGCTTGTTCAGGCTGCCGATGACTTTTTCCGTAGCGGCGACTGCTTTTTCGGCCGTCGTCAAATCCTCGATAACCGAAAATAAAGTATTGTGCCCAATACGGCCGCCGCTGAAAAACTGGCTGAATCCGGTATAAGCCACATCCGGCGCATCGCGCTGTAACACCCGGTTCAGACCGGTGCTTTCCAGAATGGTGACGCCGGGCACACCAACCTCCGTCCAGGCCGCCAACACATCATTCAAATAGGCGCTGTCATCCAAAACCATGATTAAGAGGTACATGAGGTTTCTCCTGACCACTTACTTTTTATACTTCTGATACGTCAAATAGGCTTCTTGGGTTTCCTGAATCCAGTGCAGGAGGGCATCTTCGTCGTCGGTTTCCAGGAAGCGGGTCACGGCCGTTAAAATTTCCTGGTATTGGGCGATTTGTTGGAGGACGGCCGTCTTGTTCGTCAGCAAAATGTCCAGCATCATACGCGGATCAGAACCAGAAATGCGCGAAGTATCCCGAAAGCCGGACGCGCTTACCGGCCACAACCGTTCATCCCCCAACGAAGCCGCCATCTGCATCAACACCGCCGACACCACATAAGGCACGTGGCTGATTGCCGCCACCATTTCATCGTGCAGTTCCCCCGGCAAGAATAGAGGAGACGCGCCCACATGATCGATCAGTTCCATCGCCAGCAGTTCCAGAGAGGGCGTGGTACGCCGTGTGCGGCACAGGATGAACATTTGCTGGCGGAAGAGGTCGGGGGTGGCGGCGCCGAATCCGGCCGTTTCTTTCCCGGCCATGGGATGGCCGCCAATTGCCTGAAAACTGTCCGGCAGGTTGTCCATCGCCCGGCAGATATTGGCTTTGCTGCTGCCCAAATCCAGCACCAGGCAGCCGTCAGGGCGCAGGTCTGGCAGCCGGGCCAGACAATCGAGGATGACGCGCACGGGCGTAGCCAGAACCACCAGTTCGGCCTCCTGGACGCCAGCGGCAAAGTTGTCGGTGACAAAATCGGCCAGACGGTTGGCGGCGGCGCGGGTTTGGGGATTGGTGTCTACGATGGTGAGGTGGAGGGGAAACGGCCGTATCGCCGTGCGCTGCGCCAGTCGCAAAGCCAGCGCAAAAGAACCGCCAATTAACCCCAACCCCACGACACATATTCGGGTGACTTTCATCGTCGGTAATCGGTGGCCGATAATCGGTGGTCGGTGGCCGGTAATCGGTGGTCGGTAAATGATAACCGATTACCGATTACTGATAACCGATTACCGATTACCGTTCATCTCCCGGTACATTTTTTCCAGATTAGCCTGGTGTAAATCAGAAACGAGGCCGTTGAGGGGGATGCGGGATTTGCCGCAGCTTTCGATGTCAATTTCCCGCAAAGAGTCGGGCGTATTGCCATTGGTGACGACCCGCTCCACGGCCGTTCTGATGGCTGCCAAATAGTCAAGATCGCTTTGTACGGCCGTTTGCATCTCGCCCCGTAAAATCACCTCGCCATGCCCCTGCACAATCATATCCGGGGCAATCTCCAGAATGCGCTGCAAGGAACGGGAAAGATCGGCATAGCTGCCATCAAACATCGTAGGCACAGGCATCATATTGTCCGAAGCAAACAAGATGCGGTTATTGGTCACAAAAACGCCAATGATATCCGGGCTGTGGCCGGGCATATGCCACAACTCCAGCGTTTTGCCACCCAACTGAAGCGAGACCATCCCCTCGGAAAAAACCATGTCCGGCAGTTCAATGCGAACGGCTTCCAGTTCAGGGTCCTCTGCCTGGGCTTCGGCCAATCCCTGACGCCCCACCGTATCCAGCAGTTGGCGGCACAGCGCATGGCTAATGACCTGCGCTTCCGGGAAAAGGTACGTCCCCTGGGTATGATCGGCATGATAATGCGTATTGATCACATAGCGTACCGGCACGCCCAGACGTATTTCAAAAAACTCTTTTATGACTTGGGTTTCGTGGGGGAAATACAGGGTGTCAACCAGGATCACGCCATCTTTGGTTACAATAGCCCCCGCTGTTACCTGCGCATACTCGCTGCTGGTAAAAACGTAAATGTCGTCAGCAATACGCTCACGAACCATACGAATTTGCATCCTTTTATGACTGAATCAACCTTACAAAAAAATCCCCTGATAGGCCATCAGGGGGTCAGAACCCGATATCATGTCGTGCTGCCCCGCCATATCGTGTGGGCCATAATAGTTTGAACCTGCTTCTGCAGGTGGGAATCTTTTCGCGAGTATCAGCCTGGCCAACGGCGAACCGTGGGCTACTACATCCCCTCGGCGTATAACGATCCCCTGAAAAAAAACGTTGGCTCAACGCATATAACCCATCACGCATACAGCAGGGTTGGCGAAATACTAACACAGTCCGAAATCGTTGGCAAGGTTGTGCCGCGCTTCACAATGATTACAACGGATGGAGAAATAAACAGATTTATCCAGCCAAGACAGCCCGCCTGCTTCCTGAAAACTGAACACTGAAAACTGCTCACTATTTACCGGCAATGGTCAACTCTGCTATCTCCAGCCATTGGGTAGTTGGCGTGTTGAGGGCGCCCCAGCGAACACGGCCGTACTCCGTCACAATCATGTACTGATTATCCACCCAGCAAACAAAACCCAACGGGCCGCGCGGGGAATGGGGTGTATGCAGGAGGGAACGGCCGTCTACCCAAAAGTCGCAGCCATCCCGCCGCCAGGACAGCCGGTATTCATGCCAGCCGATCATATCCACCGTTATCGGGGCAAAAGAGATACCCAGACGATCTTGAATTTGGGGCCAGAAGCGTTGGTGGAAACGGCCGTACCGGTTCAGCAGCACCACTGCCGGAGCCAACGGAGCCACCGCCAGCACCCGGCCCGTCCCCGCATCCAAAGTGGCCGCATACCAGCCCCGCCCCGGCCCCTCTGCCGCCAATGGTAAATCATTGGGCGCTGAGCCGTAGAAAAACCAGACCGCGCGGGGCAGGGCCGGCCAACGCACCGTCGGGTCGCCAAAAGGGGCATTCCAGAAGCCAAAGCCGGCCGTCCCCAGCAGTTCCCCTTCAGAATGGGAAAAACGGGCGCGGATGGTCATGGTGACGCCAGGCGGCCACGGGTAATGGTTACGGCCGTGTGCCACCAACCCATAATCATCAATCTGGGCATCCGCATACCCCTGGCTGATGGGCGGTATTTCCAGGCGTAACGGTTCCTGGGGAGACGGCCGTGTCCCCCGCACCCGTCCTCCATTCAATTCCAATCGTCTAAACTGTTTCAAGCCTTTGCGTCCTATGCGTCTTGGCGGTTAGTTTTTTCGGTAAAATCCTATTTGATTATCGAAATATCAGGTATAATTACAAATCTAAAAGGAGAGACTATGGATATAACCTGGTATGGACTTAGCTGCTTTCGCATTACAGAACGAAAGCACCCCACAATTATATCGGATCCCTACAACGGGAAGAGTGTTGGCCTGCCCAACTTAAAATTAAAAGGCGACATCGTCACCATCAGCCACGATGCGCCGGGGCATAACAATGTGACGGCCGTTTCCGGTGCAGCCCACTGTCTGGCCGGGCCGGGCGAATATGAGATTGGCGGCGTCTTTATCACCGCCATCGTCACAGAGGGTAACAGCGACGACGCCCGTAACGTCATCTACGTCTACGATTATAATGGTTTAACGGTGGCGCACCTGGGCGATATGCAAAAAGTGCCGCCCCAGACCCAAATCGAAGCCCTGGAAGAAGTAAATATTTTGCTGGTTCCGGTGGGCGGGGGGAACAGTCTGAACGCGGCCCAGGCTTCTGAGCTGGTCTCTATGATTGATCCCAACATCGTTATTCCCATGCACTACAGTCTGCCCAATCTGAAGCCGGAATTGGAAGAGGTAGACCGGTTCTTAAAAGAGATGGGCGTGACGGAACCCAAACAGGAAGAGAGTCTGAGAGTTTCCGCTTCCAACCTGCCGGATGAAACAGAAACAGTTATTCTTGTACCCAAGATATAACAAGACCTGACAGGCTTTTGCAACCTGTCAGGTCTTAAACCCGGAGACCTATGCCTGCTAAATTGATTATGCGCTGGGACATCCGTCCCGAAACGGAATCAGAATATTTTGAATTCCTGGTACATGAATTTATACCGGAATTGAATAAGCTGGGCATTATTGAAATACAAGTCTGGTACACACAGTATGGCGACTGTGAGCAAAAGTTAGCCAGTGGCATTGCCCCCTCCCCGGAACAGATGCAAGAAGCAATTAACAGTGAAGCCTACGCGCAACTGATTGAGCGCCTGGAAACGTATGTGACTAATTTCAGCCAAAAGGTGGTCATGGCCACGGCTGGTTTTCAATTTTAATTGACGGTAGCTGCATGAGATCAAAAAAAGCCTGCGACAATTCGCAGGCTTTTTAATTTGTACCCAAGAAGTTCAACTTCTCAGAGAAGTTGAACTTTTGATTGACAATCAGGAAGAAACGGCCGTACTCTTTTCCTTCGTCCCCTTTTCCTTAGAAGAACTCTGGGCGCTGCCTTCAGCCTTTGCCGTACTTTTTTCGCCTTCAGACGATTTCTTCTTGGAACCACCTTTCTCAGATACCGCACTCTTGCCGGACGAGCCATTCCGGTTATCGGTTACGTAAAAACCGCTGCCCTTAAAAAGAATCCCCACAGAATTCATCACTTTCCGCAGGCCATTTTCAGCCCCGCATTCCGGACAAGTCGTCAGCGGTTCATCGCTGTAACTTTGGCGTTGATCAAATTGGTGTTCACATTTTTTACATTTATACGTATACGTCGGCATGGTTCAATCCTGCTCATTCGGTGTTATTATTATCAGTCCGGTTGAAGATTTTAACGGTCACAAGACAATTTGACAACCAGACCAACCGTATGTTACAAACTTTGTATTAAATTTAGATTAACATGGACCCCGATTTGTCTTAGCAATATGGAGGAAATCCAATTATGCCCCAAACAATGATAGAAGCAGAAGCCCGCATCAAAAGCCGGGTCTGGCAGGAAATCGCCCAATCGGGCCTGGACACCAGCGGCCTGGACAAGGAAACCCTGAACAGCCTGGTGGAACTGGTAACGGATGCCGCTTTGCTGGAAGTGGATGATATGCTCAATGAATCTTTGGATGAAGAAGAAAATACTCCTGATGATTCGGGTGATGAGCGCGTGTTGTGGCAGGGACGGCCGTTTCTCTCCGCCACCGCCTACTACACCATCACCAACGAGCGCGTCAAAATGCGCAGCGGACTGTTAGGCAAAACCTACGAATACATTGATCTCATCCGCATCCAGGACCTCAAACACTCCCAAAGTTTCAGCGAACGTCTGCTCAAAATCGGCGACGTCACCATCTACAGCCACGACGTCAACCAGCCGGAATATGTCCTGCGCAACGTCAAAAACCCGGACAACGTGTATGAAATTTTGCACCGGGCCATCAAACAAGCGCGTAAGGAAAAAGGGTTGGGGTATCAGGAGGAGATGTGAGTAGTAGTACCAGGCACAGGGCGAACGGATCCAACCGATTAAGGCCGTTTTGCCCCGTGCCTGGCACGACCCCGATTACCCAATTACAATTCCGAAATTTCCTGCAAAGCGGGAATATCCAACAGGGTAACTTTTTTACGGCCGATTTCAATAACACCATCTGCCTTAAAATCGTTGAGGGTTTGGGTCACAGTTTCCCGGTACGTCCCCAGCATTTCACTAAAATCCTGATGCGTATAGCCGGTGACCACGCGAGAACCACCTTGTTCTTCATCTATTTGCAGGAGTAGGCTGGCTAACCGGGCCGGGATGCTCTTGAAAGCAATATCCTCCAGTCGGGTCTCCAGTTGGGAGAGGCGCTCCCCCATCGCTTCCACAAAACGGAAGGCTACATTGGGCTTTTCCCGCACCAGCCGCTCCACATCCGAGCGGCTCATCACGCAAAGGATGCACTCATCTACGGCTTCGGCAAAGGTGTTGTGCATCCCCTGGCCTACCATAGACATCTCGCCAAAAATAGACCCGGCGCCCAAAGTGGCCACCACCAATTTTTTGCCGTTGGGGGCGATACGGTATAACTGCACCCGTCCCTTTTTCAGCAAAAAGAGAACTTCGCCACTGTCTTCCGGCATGTAAAATATTTTGCCGGAATGGCAGGTGGACATGGTGATTTGCCGATCCATTTCTGCCAGTTCATTGGGGGAAAGATCGCGGAATACTTGGATACTGGAAAGATAGCCGATTTTTTCGGGGTAGGTTTGCTGCATAAGTCTCACACTTCCTCGCATTTATCTGGTGATTTAATACGTTTTTTGGATGCGTTGAATAGAGTTTATCTTACGCAGTGGGGTCAGGCACGACTTTTTTGTTGTTCTCTTAGCAGCTTATCACACAATTCTTCGCGGGTGGGGTTGCCCAGGGAGATGATGCGCCCGTTGAGCAGATAGGTAGGCACGGCAAAAACATTTTCCGGGAAAGGGGTCACGGCCGTATCCAGCATTTCCACCTTTACCCCCGGAAACTGCACCGCCACATCCGCAATAATGCGCACCGTTTCCTGGCACGACCAGCAATCTTGAGAAACATAAACCTGTAAAAGTATCATGCGGGCATGTTAGCATGATGTTTTGGGGCTGGACGTAACGGCCGTTACACAAAAGTGAGTGAATTATGAGGAACTTGGTAAGCTAAATTCCACTCGCGCCCCTTTATCGGGATTGTTGGCGGCCCAGATACGGCCGTCATGCCCGGCCACAATGCCGCGAGCAATGGCCAATCCCAGTCCCGCCCCGCCCATCGCCCGGCTGCGCGCCTGTTCCCCCCGGTAAAATTGTTCAAACACGCGGGGCAAATCGTCCGGGTTAAAACCGGGGCCGCTGTCCTGCACAGAAACAATCACTTCGTCCCCCTGGCGCACGGCCGTTACCAGCACCTCGCCACCATCCGGGGTATAGCGCAAGGCATTGCTCACCAGATTGGACAGCACCCGGCCAATTTTGGGCGCATTCAGGGGCACCGGGTCTACGTCAGCGGCGACACGGCCGTGCAGCCGCACCCCCCGCTGCTGGGCCACCGCCTGAAAACTTTCCAGCGTATCCGACACCAGATCGCCCAGCGAATGGGGCGATTTCTCCATCACCAGCCCGCCCGCATCCAACTGGGCCAGTTCAAACAAATCGTCAATAATGTCATTCAGGGCAATAATGTCCGCCCGCATCGTGCGATAATAGCGCTGCACCGTCTCCGGGTCCGACACCACTCCGTCCGACAGCGCCTCAATCATAGCTCGGATACTGGTCAGCGGCGTGCGTAAATCGTGTGACGCCCAGGCCACCAGATCGCGGCGCATCTGTTCCACTTCCAGCCGTTCCTGCTCCGCCTGTTGCAACTGTTCCGCCATCCGGTTAAACGTGCGGGCTACCTGGGCCACTTCATCCCGCCCCTGCACTGCCACCCGCGCTTCCAGATTGCCCCCGGCAATTTCTTCGGCCGTATCGGACAATTGGTTGAGACTGTTGGCAATACTGGCCGCCACAAAAACGCCAAATGTGGTGGCAATGATGGCCGCAAACAACAACAGCACCCCGCTCAACACCAGGTCATGCTCCTTATTCAAAAACATCCGCTGCGACATGATCCAGACGTTGATCAGGGTCAACACGGCCGCCCAAACATAAGTCAGCACCAACGTTAAACTGAGCGAGGGGGATCGGGCCAGGCCGCGCCGGTATAAAAAGTAACCGGCAATCAGGGAAAGGATGGAGGTGACGGACAGCCAGGTAACCAGTTCCGTAATATCCTTTAGCGGCGCCTGCATCAACAGCCGCATCAGCAAAACGGAAACGACCAGCGCCGCCACCACGCCAAAGGCAAACACCTGCCACGGCCGTTGGCTGAATCGGGTAAATCGGTTGGAAGCTAGTTGAGTAGTCATTTAGTCAAGTAGTCGTTAGTCGGGTAGTCAGGTAGTCGGGTAGTTACCCCTCATCCCCTCACCCACAATCATCCCGGCTCAAACTTATACCCCACTCCCCACACAGTCAGCAGCCAGACCGGGTTGCTGGGGTCTTCTTCAATTTTTTCGCGCAGGCGGCGGATGTGGACGGTAACCGTACTGGGGTCTACGTATTCGGAAAAGCCCCAGACGTTTTCCAGCAGTTGGTCCCGCTTGAACACCTGGCGGGGATGGCAGGCAATAAAGTAGAGCAGGTTGAATTCGGTAGCGGTGAGTTCCACGTTTTGGCCGCGCACCGTCACCAAGCGGGTTTTGGGGTCTATGGTCAGATCGCCGAAGGTTAACGGCCGTTCCCCCTCCCCATTCGCCTTGCCATACGTGCGCCGCATCACCGCTTTCACCCGCGACACCAGTTCCGCCGGAGAAAACGGCTTGACCACGTAATCATCCGCGCCCAGTTCCAGGCCGTAAATGCGGTCTGTCTCCTGCCGCCGCGCCGTGAGCATAATCACCGGCACGTCAATCTCCGCATTATCCCGCAGGCGGCGCATGATTTCCAGGCCGTCAATCTCCGGCAGCATCAAATCCAGCACCACCAGGGCCGGCGGTTCTTCCTGAATGGCAGCCAAAGCAGCCCGGCCGTCCCGCGCCACCCGCACCTCAAACCCTTCCCGCTGCAAATAAAGACAAACCACCTCCACCACAGAGGCTTCATCATCCACCACCAAAATATCGCCAAACTCACTCAACGGTTGATTAAATGCCATAGTTTCCTCGTATCGTGTAGTTTTACCGAAAAATTCTTACAGTTCCGTTACAAGCCTCCATCGTACCATAGATGTTAAGGCTTTTGTAAGATATGGCTCACATCCGGGCCAGACACGGCCGTTACTTTACGAAAATTGGCATGGTACAGAATTATATTTTTCACCTTTACAAATGAGTACAACAAATTTGGGAACGAACGAATTGTGCCAGTCGAGTAAATAGGCACAGGTTCGTTGTTTCCTTAATTCGCTGTACTCTCCATTTGTAAAGCAAATAATCCAGGTTTTGAACCATGCCCGAAAATTGATGAATAGTGGTTGGTTACTGGTAATTGTTGGTAAACGCTGATTCAGAAAAGTATTTCTCGATGCGCTGAAAAATAGAAGTGTGACGTTTGGAGGTTTGGAAGATGGTAGGGGCGGGACGGGCGGAAAACATCTCTGCCATGCAGAATGGACATTTCTTCCGCCCGTCTCGCCCCGCTTCTAGCAAGGAATGGGGCGAGATGGCGCGGAATAACGTTGTTTCGCTTGCCCAAAACCATCCCGCGCCATCCCGCCCCTACCAAATGTTAGCTTCGTCGGCCCGTTCCAGCCGTTCCCGGCGGGCGGCCCCTTTGCGGATGTTGGCCTCTTCCAGCCGTTCGCTCAGGTCAAAGGCGGCGTCCAGGAGGCGTTGGCGCAGGGTAAAGCGGTGGGCGCGGGGGAAGTTGTTGGTGACGGGCAGGAGCCAGGTGAGAAAATCAAAGGTGCGGATAAAGATGGGCATTTCTTGTCGAGCCATTTTTCTTCCCCAATGTTGGGCGATTTGGCAAATCGCCCTACGCAAGATCGTTTACAGGGTAACAAGAAAGCAGCCGGTTTGTCAGGTGGAGAATGGCATGTTTTTGTCAGTTAAGCATGTGAGGATAAAAGGAAGAATGACACTTGACACTCCCCCCATCCCCTCACTCCCCCACTCCCTCACCTGCAACAGCCTCCGGTGTCCAGAGGGGGGACACCCCCCTCTAAGCCATGCTGCGCATGGCAACACCCCCCGCAGAGCCTCAGAGTGATCAGAGTATCAGAGGGCAGAGGGATCAGAGGACAGGGGTAAGCATGAGGCCACCGCCACCCGAAACCCGAAGTCGCCGTACCTGCTGAGCGGATCGCTGAGGTCGCGGCGCGGGCAGCGGGCAGCGTTAACGTCGTTATAATACGCACCACCCCGCAAAACGCGATACGTATTTGGCCCGGCCGTTAAATCTTCACGGCCGTCTCCCGGCACATATTCATATTCTTCATAATGGCTGCGTGTCCACTCCCACACATTGCCGCTCATATCCTGGCAGCCCAGCGGCGACTGCCCCCGCGGGAAACAGCCCGGCGCGCTGGTGCTGCCAATACCACTCTCTTGCACATTGGCAAACAGCCCCTCCCCCAGCCAGGGAAACGGCCGCTGCGCATCCCCGTTCGGTACCAGGTTCGTACTGACCGCTGAAGCGGTCAGCGGGTTAAAACCCTCACTACAAACCGGAGATGCCGGAAGCTGCACCCCGCCCCGCGCCCCCTTCTCCCATTCCGCCTCCGAGGGCAGGGTAACGGCATACCCATCCGGCAGCCTATCCCGCCACAGGTCAGTCAG
>JAJRTP010000553.1 GCA_024278255.1 Chloroflexota bacterium
ATCTCTAACTCTTCGGCCAAGGCAAGGCATTGCTGCAGATAAGGCAGCGCGTCTTCATAGCGCCCCTGCCGCAAGTAACCGTGCCCAACATTGTTCAACACGGTCGCTTCCCGTTTTCGATTGCCCGAAGCGCGGCACAAGTCCAGCGCTTGAAAGGCGTATTCCGTAAAAGAAGCGTAATCGTTAACATACAAAAAAATCAGCCCGATGATGTTCGTGGCGTTAATCAGCCCTTCGCTGTCATTCAGGTTGGTAAAAGCTGCCAGCGCCTCAGTCAAAAATGGCATGGCCGCTTCATATTCGGCCATACGCACGCAGCCTGCCCCGATATTAAGCGCTCCTTGCGCCGCCCCAAGTTGATACGGTTCATCGCCAAACGCGCTGCCTTGCGCCAGCCCGACGGCCATACGCCCCAGCGCAACGGTTTCGCGCGGGTCTACATTGGCCAGCTGCCAGGCCAGGGTATTGGCAAAGTCTACTTTTTCCTGGGGATCGGTGGCGGTTGCGAGATGCGCTTTTAGTTCTTCAATAGACAAGCCGCCGCTTTTTTGCGAGTCATTCTGGTGCATCGCTAAACAGCCTTCGCGTACTACAAAAAAGCGCCCTGTTTGGGGCGCTTTTTTCTATAGCGGGGACAGGATTCGAACCTGTGACCTCCGGGTTATGAGCCCGACGAGCTGCCTCTGCTCTACCCCGCAACGAACGAGGCAAATTATAACAACGTCAGGCCAAAAGTCAAAAAGTGAACATAAAAATTAGAGACAGGTAAACAGGCGGCTATTTTGCCCGTTACCAGTTGCCCTTTGGCTGATAACTTATCCGCGATACTGGGCGGCGTGGGCGATACCGGCATAATCGGCCAGGTTACGGTCCAGCGTGACCATGTCGTTGGGATTAAGCTCTGTGACCTGCCGGTGGCCTAACATGCGGCAGAAATCAGTCAGTTCGGCTTCGGCCGCTTCCAGGAAGTTGACCAGCCGTTGGGCGCTTATTTGGATGTCGAAGCGTTGGCGCAGTGACGTAACGGCCGTTTGGCATTCGGCCCAATCACACAGCTTGCGTCCACCGGTTCATCATCCAGCAGGGACAGGCTGGCAATCTGGCCGGGCAGGAAGAGGAAGCTGTCAAATTTGGGCACGGGCCGGCCGGTTACCATCGGTTCCAGCTTGGTTTTCTGGCCGCCGGCCAGGCAATGGATGAAGTTCATGCTCTCCTCGCGGTCGTCAAACGGCCGGCGCCATTTAGCCAGGTACGCTTCCGGTTCTGATGGTTCCAGGGGAATGTCTGCTTTGTTCAGGTAGACGGCGCCATCTTTGACGATGACGGGGAACGTTTGCACGGAGTCCAGGTGATTGTAGCGGGAAATGCCGGTGCGGATGTCAAAGTCCCAGCCGTGCAGGGGACAAATAATATCACAGCCGGAGAGACGGCCGTCGCCCAATTGGCCGCCGCGATGGGGGCAGCGGTTATCCAGAGCGTAAAATGCGCCTTCATAGCGGCACAGGGCAATATCTTTGTTGTTAACGGTAACGATGGTGACGCTGTTATCGGGACAGTCAGCTACGGTGGCAACTTGCACTAAATCGGGGTTCATTGGGGCCTCCTCAGGCGGGTTTATTTATATGATTGTAGGGGGAGATACGGCCGTATGCAATCCACGTTACAATCTTTGGGCAAACGGCCGTCTGTAATAGACATCTTAAGCGATTTTCGGGTACACTTCGCAGGAGTGTATCGATACGTTTGCCCGCTTGTCAGTGTTTTTATTTAGGTTGTGCCTTCATTATGACGTTAGAATCAATTTTAACCTTTTTAAGCAATGCAGGCGGGATGATTTTTTGGTTGCTTGCAGTTGGCGTGTTTCTTTATTTGGCGGGCTGGGTAACACATCGAATTTTGCGGGGGGAGACAGTATTACCAATAGGGGGGTGTCTCGGAGTTGTTGTTCAATATGGATTTGTTTTGTTTGCAGGAGCTTCTATTGGCGCTTATTTTGGGCAGCAGGTTCGGGAAGAAATCATTGACGCCATTTGGGTGCAGACATTTTTCGCTCTGACCGGAGCGAGTATAGCTTTCGTTACCTTTATCAATTTTAATCGGCGGAAGGAGTGATGGGGGTTACGGCCGTACCTTCTTACGCCCAAACAAAAAGTAAGCGATGGGGCCGAAAAAGTTGATGAACGATACGGCCGTCCACACCCATTTTGGCCCGTTTAGTTCGTCTGCGGTACGGCCGTGTAAATCCCACAGCGCCGCCCCCAACAAAGCAAACTGGAGAACGCTCAAAATACCAATAGCGATTTTTTGCGTTTGCGTTAAATCCTGCCACCGTTTCTTGGGCGGCATGGTGATGCGTACTTGTGTTTGACTCGCTGCCTGGTTGGTCATAATCTGCATACCCTCGTGTCCCTGATGTTGATTTAGTGTAGCATAAAAAGAACGGCCGTGTCATCTGACGAAAATCATTTTTTATTCATAATCCCGGGAAATTGGAGAAAGTTCCGGCAGCGGGTAACATTGGGGCAATGGATATTGGATTTATACTCAAAAGGTCGGGGCAGATCGTTTGGCGGCACAAATTTTTGTGGGCCTTGGGCTTCCTGGTCAGCCTGAATGGCGTTTTACTCAATGCCGGGCGGCTGCTCTTTGGGGCCAAAGCGTCGGCGTTAGGGCGGGAACTGTTGATCTGGCTGCAACAGCCGGATATAGCTGCCATGCCATTGGACGTCGACATTACCCCGCAGCTAATCGGGCAGGTCACTTTTTGGTCAATTGTCCTGGTTTTTGTCGTTTTTATTGGCTTTTGGCTGGCGGCGACCTGGGCTGAAGCGGCCGTTATCCAGGCGGTCAAGGCTGTTGAGGCTGATGAGCCGGTGGGTCTGACTTCTTCCCTGCGGCAGGGCTACCATTGGCTGGGGCGATTTATTGCCATTGACGCTATCGCCTTCTTCCCCTGGTTTGTTCTGGCGTTGGTTATCATGCTTTTAATGATTCTGCTCACTCTGGTGATTGGTTGGCAGGCTGTCAACCTGGCGGAATGGAGCAGCCTGGCCCTGATCATGGGTCTGGGGCTGCTCTGTGTGATTCCCCTGACGTTATTGCTGGTGCCGGTAGGCTGGTTGACCCTGATATACCGCACGCTGGCTTTTCGGGATGCGGCGCTGCTGGAGCATGATGTGCGCGGTTCGATACGGCATACCTGGCAGGTGATCAAGCGGCAGTTTGGTCTGGCGGCGGCTACGCTGGTGGTGTTGTGGGCCGTAAAAACGGCCGTATCCTGGGCCACCGAACTTCTCTTTTGGCCGGTATTGGGGCTGACGGCCGTATTCAACCTGCCCGATCCCCTCACCTGGCTGCTCAACGGCTTCATTTTCCTGCTTATCACCCTTATCGAAGCCATCTTTGCCGCTTACATAGCCGTTGCCTGGACGCTGGCTTACGCGGCCTGGGCGGGAATGGATGAATCTTGAAAAACCGCCGAGATGCAGAGAGCGCAGGGGAATCTCTTAGAAAGAAAAGCTCTGCGCCCTCCGCGCCTCTGCGGTTAATTTATCATGAAACATGAAATGCGATTAGGTGTAGATACCGGCGGCACGTTTACCGATTTTGTCTGGCTGGACGGGGACGGCCGTATCCAAATCCACAAGCAGCTTAGCACTCCGGACGATCCGGCGCGGGCGATACTGGCCGGGGTGCGGGAAATGGCTGTGCCGGACACGGCAGCCATCGTTCACGGCAGCACGGTCGCTACCAATGCCCTGCTGGAACGGCGCGGGGCGCGGACGGCGCTCATCACCACGGCCGGATTTGGCGACGTGTTAGCCATTGGCCGCCAGAATCGCCCCGACATTTACGCCCTCGTCCCCCAAAAGCCGCCGCCCCTGGTGCCCCGCCAATGGCGGTTTGAAGTGCAAGAGAGGGTGACTGCCGCCGGTGACGTTCTCATCCCGCTGGACAACGCCAGCCTGGAAGCCATTTTGCCCCGATTGGCCGCAGAAAATATCGAATCCGTCGCCATCTGCCTGCTCTATTCCTTCCTCTACCCCGACCATGAGCGGCAAATTGGCGCGGCAATTGAGCGGGCGTTTGGTGAAGCACTGCCCGTTTCCCTTTCCTGCGATATTTTGCCGGAGTACCGGGAGTATGAACGCACCTCGACCACGGTGATCAATGCGTATGTGGCCCCGCTGATGGGCCGTTACCTGGCCCGGCTGGCGGCGGAAGTGCAGCCACGGCCGTTAACCGTCATGCAGTCTAACGGGGGAATCATCAGCGCGGAAACGGCCGGGCGGGAAGCGGCGCGCACCGCTCTTTCCGGCCCGGCGGGGGGTGTGGTGGGGGCGCGGTATGTGGCGGCGCAGGCCGGGTTTGAGCGCATCATCACCTTTGACATGGGGGGGACGAGTACGGATGTGGCTTTGTGTGACGGCCGTTTGCCCGCCACCACCAAGGGCGAGATTGCCGGGATGCCCCTGCGCCTGCCGATCATTGACATCCACACCGTCGGCGCCGGCGGCGGCAGCCTGGCCTGGGTAGACCCCGGCGGCGCCCTCCACGTCGGCCCCCAATCCGCCGGCGCCCACCCCGGCCCCGCCTGCTACGGTCTTGAAAAATCTCCAATCTCTAATCTCCAATCTCCAATCTCCCGCGCCACTGTCACCGACGCCAACCTGCTCCTCGGCCGCCTGGACGCTGACCACTTTTTGGGCGGGACGATGCGGTTGGACGTGGCGGCCGCGCGGGAGGCGCTGGCCGAATTGGCCGGGCAGATGGGGGCCGATTCCCCGGAAACGGCCGCCTGGGGGGTGATTCAGGTAGCCAATGCCAACATGGAGCGGGCCATTCGCCGCATTTCTGTGGAACGAGGGCACGATCCGCGCCGCTTTACCCTGGTTCCCTTTGGCGGAGCCGGGACGCTGCACGCCTGCGAACTGGCCCAAAATATGCAAATCCTCCGCGTCCTCATCCCGCCCATTCCCGGCGTCCTGTCTGCTTTGGGGATGCTGACGGCCGCGCCTACCAAAGATTATTCGCGCACGGTGATGCTGCCGGCCGCGGAGGCGGATGCTTTGCCGGAACAATTTGCCTTGCTGCGGGAGCGGGCGCAGGCGGAGATGGCGCAAGAGGGATACGCAGAAGTAGCGCTCTATTATCATCTGGATATGCGTTATCGGGGGCAGTCGCACGAACTGACGATTGTTTACGCGCCGGGGGATGGCGTGACGGCCGTAACCGATTCCTTCCACGCCGCCCACCAAACCCGTTACGGCTACCAACAACCGCAAGAGCCGGTAGAAATTGTGACGATTCGCTTAACGGCCGTAGCCCCCGTCACCCCGCCACTGTTGCCCACCCAACCGCTCACCCAATCTAGCGCGGCAGAGGCCGTTATTGGCGAGAAAGAAGTCTGGTTTGACCAACGGCCGGCGCTTACAACTCTTTACGAGCGGGAACGGCTGCACCCCGGCCAACATTTTTCCGGCCCGGCCCTGGTTTTCCAGTACGACACAACGATTGTGATACCGCCTGAATGGGAAACGGCCGTGGATGAGGCGGGGAATTTAGTGTGCAGTTTTCAGTCATCAGCGTTCAGTTGATTATGAGCGAATTGGCGCTTTTGCAGGGAAACGGTTAGACTTGGGTCAGATTTAGAATAAAAATAGGGCTGAGAATGTAACTTGGCTCAACAATGCTAAGGAGCAATCTCAGTGAATTTTCAAGAATTTTCCCTTGATTCCCGCATTCTTGCGGGAATCAAATCAGTCGGGTATACAGAACCCACCCCCATCCAGGAACAAGCTATCCCCGTTATTTTGCAGGGCAAAGACGTGTTAGGTCTGGCCCAAACAGGCACCGGCAAAACGGCCGCATTCGCCTTACCCATTCTGCAAAGGTTAAGCACAGGGCCAATGCGGCGCATTCGCGTATTAGTCGTCGCCCCCACCCGTGAGTTGGCCGAACAAATCCATCAAGCCTTTACAGATTTCAGCCGCCATATGAAAGTGCGCAGCATGACCATTTACGGCGGTGTGGGCAAAGGGACGCAAATAAAACAACTGCGGCAAGGCGTCGAAATCGTCGTTGCCTGTCCCGGCCGTTTGCTGGACTTGTATGGTGAGGGATATATCGATCTTTCTTCCGTGGAAGTGCTGGTTTTGGATGAGGCGGATCGCATGTGCGATATGGGCTTTTTGCCCGATATTCGGCACATTATCAAGCTGCTGCCAGCCCAGCGGCAAACCCTTTTCTTTTCTGCCACTATGCCGAAAGACATTCGCAAACTGGTCAATGAAATCCTGAACGATCCGGTAACGGTGCAAATTGGCATGATTGCCCCGGCGAAAACGGTGGATCACGCTATTTACCCCATCACGCAGAAGATGAAGAAGCATTTGCTGTTGGCCATGCTGGAACAGGAGGCTACCGGTCAAATTTTGATCTTTACCCGCACCAAATACCGTGCCCGCAACCTGGCACGCGATTTGGAAAGGAAAAAATACCGGGTGGCGGCGCTGCAAGGCAATATGTCGCAAAACAAGCGGCAGGCAGCTATTACCGGCTTCCGCAATGGCAAATATGATATTTTGGTAGCCACGGATATTGCGGCGCGAGGGATTGACGTGACCAATATTACCCACGTCATTAACTTCGACATGCCGGATACGGTGGATGCGTACACGCATCGCATTGGCCGCACCGGGCGGGCGGAGCGCGGCGGAGACGCTTATACGTTTGCTGTGCCGGATGACGCGGCTATGGTGCGCCAAATTGAACGTCTCTTGAAATCCCCGATTGAGCGAAAACGACTGCCTGATTATGATTATGGGGATTTTGTGCCGGAAACGGCCGTCAACTCCGCCAGTACCCCATCAAACCAACGCAAACCAAACAAAAACGGCCGTCCCGCCAAAAAACGACGCAACCGCAACGGCCGTCAACGCCGTCACAGTCCCTATTCCCGAACTGATTAGAGGTGATGGGTAGTGCCAGGCACGGGGTGACAAATCTGTAATTGACCAGCACCGTTTACCCCGTGCCTGGCACTACCTGAAAACGTGTCTCCAGTTCCGGCAGGTTGGCTTCGTTAAATTGCAGGGTGAGAGTGGCGTCTAACGGCCGTTCCCCCTTCGCGTAGATACTCGTCTCCAGCGCCAGTTCCGGCAGCAGTACCACATCCCGTTTGCCCCTTTTGTCCACAATAACGCCTTCCCCCTGCCAGCCGGGATGGCGCAGCAGGTAAACCAGCTTCCAGTGTTGGTTGGACAGCCGCTCCGCCAGGCGCATCTCCCCGGTGATGGCATTGGCTGCGCCCACCCGTTCCATGATGGCTTGCCCATCCAGCAGCGGTTCGCCGCGCAGATAGAGGCGTAACTGCTGATGCGTTACCATGTCCAGATAGCGGCGCAGGGGACTGGTGCATTGCACGTAATGGGGCAGGCCCAGACCGGCGTGGAGGCCGGGGGTGCTGCCTTGCTGGCTGCGGCTCATTGCCCGGCGGCGGGCAAACATACCGGAGGGCGTGTCGGGCAAATCAGGCGGCAAATCGGGCGCTTCCTGGGTGGTGAAGGGGAGCGGGATGCTGTGCTGGCTGGCAAATTGGGCCACGGCCGTCCCCGCCAGCAGCATCATTTCCCGCACCAAATCCCGGCTGCGCAAAGGGGGCAACGGCCGTATCACCACCTCGCCCTCTTTCACCCGCACCTGTACCTCCGGCAGATCAATCACCACGGCATCATTCTGGCGGCGCTGGCTCTCATGGGCCTGGGCAGCGGCATACAAATCGCGGAAAGCCGGTTCATCCAGCCGTTCTGCCGCGGCTGTATAGCTCAACCGGTTGACGCGCACCCAACTGGTCGTGATTTACACATGGGCAATCTCCCCTTCCGGCGTCAAATCAATGCCAATGGAGAGAGCGGGGGAGACGTCATTCAGCCCCAGCCCCAGCGTTTGCGTGGCCGCGGCGGGCAGCATGGCGATGGTTTGTTCCGGCAAATACAGGTTGGCGCTGCGGCCCCGCGCTTCCCGGTCGGCGGCGCTGTCCGGCGGGATGAGGGCAGCTACGTCGGCAATGTGTATCCAGATACGGCCGTCATCCCAACTGATGGCGTCGTCCGGGTCTACGTTCCCCTCGTCGTCAATGGCCCAGGCGGGCAGATGGGTCAGGTCGCGGCGCGGTTCGTCCGGCAGAGGCGGCAGACTCATGGCTGGCGGAGCGAGATTGACGCCCAGACGCGCCGGATAAGGGTTGACCGTTTCATCCCAGTAGCCGGTGCGCAGGAGCAGGGCGTGAGCATTTTCCGGCGTTTCCGCTTGCTTGAGTTGGCGCAGGACACGGCTTTTTCCCTGCTGCCCCAGGGCGACGGCAGCGATTTCTTGCAGGTAACGGCCGTCAACTTCGGCGTCGTAACAATTTTCCTCCAGGCGGGCCACGAAATCTTGCCAGGTTTGCGTCTCGGCCGCTTTGGCGGCGCGTTCTGCCTGTTTCTTCTGGACGGTGACGGCCGTGTGCCCCTCAATTGCTTCCGGCGTCCCGCTGAAATAGAGGCCATCCTTTACCAGTTCCCAGGCAGCCCAGGCCGTCGCCGGTGTATACGCACCGTAGGCCAATTCTGCCAATTCCGCCAGCGTGGTTGTTTCCCCGGCCAGCAGTTCCCAGGCCGTTTCCTCGTCGCCCTCTGGCGGAGTCAACTGGCTCAGGCTGGCGCAGGGGCCGGGATGGAGTAGGGTCACATCTTTGGGCCGCACACTCAGGGTACGGCCGTCATCCAGTTCAATCTCCAGCTTTTTGCCCACATTGATGATGCGCCCCGGCCGATTTTTGTAGAGAATGAGACTGTTGGTTTGTAGGTGGTTTGTTATCATAGTTTTTTTAGAGATTGGGAGATTGGAGATCGGGTAGGGTTCTTGATTTTTTTTGCCATGATTGCAACAGATTTAGAAATGAACAGATTTTTCTCTTGGTAACGCAATCTGTTTCTTTCCCAATCCGTTGTAATCTCCCAAAGTGGCGAAAAATTCGTGACCCTACCGGGGTTGCGTAATCTCCAATCTCTAATCACGTCCGTAAATAAGATGCCCCATTCGCATCCACAATCGTGCCGGTCAGCCATTCGGCTCCCTCAGAAGCCAGGAAGAGAACAGGGTAGGCTATTTCTTCCGGGCGGGCGACGCGGTTGAGGGGGCTTTGGCTGCGGATGGCCGCGCCGGATTCTCCTTTGAGGCTTTCGGCAGCCATGTCTGTTTCCACAAAGCCGGGGGCCACGACGCCGACGAAGATATTGTAGGGGGCCAGATATTTAGCCAGGGATTGGCTCATGGCGTTCAACCCAGCCTTGCTGGCCCCGTAGGCCGGGCCGGTGGGTTCCCCCCGAAATGCGCCGCGGGAAGAGACGTTGACGATACGGCCGTATCCCTGCCGAATCATCTGCCGCCCCGCCAGCCAGCACAAGTTGGCCGCGCCAATCAAATTCACGTCAATAACGTGCTGCCAACTGGCCTGCCACGCTTCGTAGCTGGTTTCGGCCAGGGGATGGTCTTCGTAAATACCGGCGTTGTTGATCAGGACGTCGAGACGGCCGTAATGCGCCACCACCTCGGCCACCATCTGCTCCAGCGCGGCGCTGTCCGCCATGTCTGCCTGGGCTGTCATGTGGCCGCTGCCGGGCAGGGCGGTTAGGGTTTCCTGGGCGGCGGAGTGGTTACGGCCGTAATGCACTACCACCCGCGCTCCTTGCTCGGCAAACTGCCGGGCAATCTCCCGGCCAATCCCCCGTGACGCCCCCGTTACCAGGACGACTTTATCTGTAAAATCCAAGGCGTTCATCTGTTGACCTCCGTTGTATATTGCCTTTCATTTCCTGCTGGCTTAGTATACGCCATTATGGAACAAACAAAAGTGATTTTAGTGACGGGCGCATCTTCGGGAATCGGCCGTTTTTGCGCGGAACATTTAGCCGGGTTGGGCTATCGGGTGTTTGGTACCAGCCGCCGCCTCACCCCGGCTTACGCGGAACGCTGCCAGAAGGCGATGGCCGTGATTGAAGCTGATGAAGAAAGTACGCCGCTGCCTACGGCCGTGGCTCAAACCGTTGCCAGGATCATTCAAGCCAAATCCCCCAAGCTGCGCTATCGGGTGGGTTCCTTTGAGCAGCGCTTTTTCACCGCAGCCAAGCCCATCATCCCCGGCGGACTTTATGAATTGGTGGTGATGGATCATTATGGAGGTAAGTAGCGCGATTTGCAAAATCGCGCCGGAACGGTTTACAGAATTGTTCTACAATATGTTAAAATCAACCGGCAAGTTACAGGAGGTTGCTTATGGATCCCATCACTATTGCTCTATCCGTAGCCTTGGCACAGGGTTTAGTTCAGGTCGGCCAGAAGCTACTGGAAAAAGGCGTCGTTGAACCGGCGCTGGAACCGGCGACGAATCGTCTTAAGAAATGGGTTACTGGCCCCCATGCCCGCAAAGAGAAAGATCAGGTTTTGCTGAATGCTGTGCAGGCGGCGCTCAAAGAAACGGGTGTGCCTGTGGAGGATGAGGACAGCCTGGCGCAATGGGGTCGGGACACGGCCCTGTGGCGGCTGCAAGAAAGCGACAACCCTGCTTTTCGCCGCCAACTGGCTCGCGCTGTCCTCACCTTTACCGGCCCCGAAGAAGAACCGCCCCCGGATTTACTCATCGCTCTCGGTTGGCCCAACGGCCGTCGTGCCGAATTGGGCCGCCTGCTGCTTGCCTTGCGCGCCCAACTGTATGAATTGCCTGACTGGCGGGTACCCATTGAATACGCCAACGCCGTGCAGGAACAAGGTTTGCTTACGGAAATGCGGGATTCTCTGGCCCGGTGGGACAACCTGTACGTAAAAACGGAAGCAGGCGAAGCATTACGGGTTGTTCTGGTGCGACAGGGTATGACTGAGAAGGATGCCGCCGGAATTGAAGAACGTTACCGGCAGGATGTGGTACGGAAACTGCGTATGCACAGCTTTCGCGGCATTTTCCAATTGAAACGCGCCCCCCGTTTACCTTTGGCAGATATATATCTGGAATTAGGTTTGCTGAAAGCGGAAAGCGAACCTGATCAGCGTCAGATGCAGAAGGTCTCGGCTGACTGGGATGAGGCAAAAAGGCTGGCTGAAGAAGAAACCCGCTTACGTGACAGGGTAAGCGATGCCCTGGCGCGTTCCCCTCGGCTGGTCATTTTGGGCGGCCCTGGCTCAGGCAAGACCGTTTCTCTACGCTTTATTGCTCTAATGCTGGCTTACGGGTACGGTGCGTCTCGTCTGGGTTTGAACCGGCCTTATATTCCTTTAATGGTGCGTCTGGATGACTACGCTCGTGAGTTGGAGCAGAAGCCTCATCTCAGTCTGGATAATTTTTTGCTGCAATACATTGAAGAAGCCTATGCCAGTGACGCGCGTCTGGGTGATTTCTTGCGGCGGGCTTTGGAGCAGGGGGCCTGTATGGCACTGTTGGACGGCCTGGATGAAGTGGGAGACGATCCCGTTAAAGGCCGTTCTTTGCGGGCGCAAGTAGTGCAGCAGGTACAGGCATTTGGCGATGTTTGGTGTGATAGCGGCCGGCAAAATCGCCTGGTAGTCACCAGCCGTACCGAAGGTTATTGGCGCGACCCCTTACAAAATTTTGTCCATGTGGAATTAAGCCCGCTACGCCCGCCAGACGAGGTAGAGGCATTTCTGTTGCGCTGGTTTACGGCGTATGAGATGACGCAGCAGGAGGAGTTGTCTCTGGATGAGGCTGAAGGGCGGGCAAAGAAGCGCGTGGGCACATTGCTGCCGCGTATTATGGGGTGGACCAGTACGCGCCATCTGGCCACAAATCCCTTGCTGCTCACTATCCTGGCTTTGATTCATGAGATGGGGGGCAAGCTGCCCAATGATCGGGCTAACTTGTATGACAGATGTACCAGAACATTGATCGAATCGTGGCGGCAAACCCAAACAGGCCGGGAGGATATGTCGCCGGCAAATTTGAAGTGGAATAAAGTCATGCGCATTATGGCTTCGCTGGCTTACTGGATGCACGAAAAGTACCCGGGCGGGACAGCACCTTTGGCAGAGTGGCAGGCGCAATTACGTATTATTTTGGTTGACGCAGATCTGGAAGAGGAAGCTGATTTTTTGGTCGAGCATTTCCTCAGTTATGCTCGCCAGCAGGCAGGATTACTGGTAGAGCGCAGCCAGGGGCAATATGGCTTTTTTCATTTGACTTTAGAAGAATATATGGCCGGATGGTGGCTCTCACGCCAGCGGGAAAAGGTACGGCGGCAAATGTTGAAAAGCCATTGGCAGGATGCCAACTGGCGGGAGGTAATCTTGTTAACGGCCGGCCAGTTGGGCGCGGTAGATGCCGATGAGGACAGTGCCAGTGATTTTATCATGGATTTGCTGCTGCTGGAGCCGGAACGGGCAGAGGATGAAGGCCGCCCGGCTGTTCTGGCGGGACGGTCGCTGGCAGATATTGGCCTGGACAGTGTAGGTAAAAAGGCCCGGCAATTAGTGAAGGACGCCCTGCGCCAGACGATGCAGGATGTAGACCCGGAAACCAGGCAACCGCGCATGACCCTGCCTTACACCCCCATACGCACCCGGTATGAGGCGGGGGAAGTGCTGGATGAACTGGGCTGGCTGCCGGATG
>JAJRTP010000554.1 GCA_024278255.1 Chloroflexota bacterium
AGGCGTCCAGCTTCAAGCCCGCTTCACTGTCCAGATCATAATCAATGCCGCTGAATTTGAGGAATAGGGCTACAGACGGCCGTAACTGGGCCAAAAACCCCCCCTCACCCCGCTCCAACCGTTCTGCCACCGGCGGCAGCAGCCATTCCCGGCCAACTTCCGGGGGGATGGGTTGGGCTTCCGGCCAGGGAGATGGCTCAACGGTCACGTCCACCGGGTCTACGACAGCAAACTGTTCGCCATTTTCTGCCTGCCGCCATTCCCGAATGGGCAATTGGCTGCCAAACCAGGCCATCACCTCGGCCCCAGCCACAATCTCCCCTTTTCTGGCCAGGCTTTCGGCTGCTCCCAACCGGGCCAGAGTAGTCCCAGCCAACACTTCCAGGCGTTGGATATCGGGCTGACCGACCAGAAAACGGCGGGCTGTGCCCACGGTAATGGCGGCTTTGAGACTGAGCGGTATCTGGTTGTCGCCGGGGGTGACTATTTTCTGGAAGGGGGACATGGCGTCTTGCATAGCCTGGGCGCAGGCGAGGGCGCGACGGCCGTCGTCCCCATCCAGCCAGCAGGTCAAGCCATCCCCACTAAAACCGATGACGCTGCCCCCATAGCGGTGTAATTCGTTGACAAGGGCGTCATATACCCGGTTTAGCTGGCGGATGATTTCTTCTGCGCCGCGCTGTATACCTAATTCCTGGGCGTATACGGCCGTGAGCGGTGTAAACCCGGAAATATCGGCAAACAAAGCCGCGCCTCGGCAGCGATCCGGCAGCGTTTCCTGCCGGGCCAATGCCTGCCGCCTGTCCATAGGGATGTAGACGCTGAGAGAGTCCATAATTGCGGGCGTACTGCGTGAAAGCGTGATACGTGATTGGTCGTGCAAGTGTCCGGGAAATTATAGTGCAGGTGAGAGATTGGGGCGAAACGTTGTCTTTTGCTAGAGTTGCATATCAGTCCCGCAGGGCTGCCCGTCCGCCCCGCGCCCCATTGGTTGTCAGATTTGTCAGGAGAGTCAGACGGGCGATTAGGTAAGTTCAATTGGTGGGGCAAGTTGTTTTGTTAGCTAAAGTAGGTGTGGTGTGGTCTGGAAGGCCGGCTACAATGGAGGCCGCTGTGCTATGTACATTCTGGTTATTTGCGGGTAAAATAGCATCAGGTTCTCTTAACCAATGGTTTGCCATGACAATTTCCCTTTGTCCGCATGATTGTATTTTATGACCGTTGTGTTACAACGTCGTAATTAGGAGGTAAAGATGGATCCACTCACAACTGCAATTTTGACCGCATTGGTAGCGGGGGTCACAGCCGGCGCTACGGACGTTGGTAAAAAAGCCATTGTAGATGCTTATGAAGGGTTGAAAGACGTCATCAAAACAAAGTTCGGCGCTCAGAGCGAACTGATCACGACGATAACAAGTCTGGAAAGCAAGCCTGACTCCGCAGGCCGCAAAGCGACGTTGCAAGAAGAAGTGGTGGCAACACAGGCGGACCAGGATGCTGAAATTATGGCCGCGGTGCAAGTATTAGAAGAAAAACTCGCCGCACATGGCGATGAACGCGTTCAAAAGATGTTGCGCTCTGCCGGGGGAAAGCAGACAATGCGCGGGCGCGGTGGCATACAAACGCAGGATATGACCGACTCTCCAGATGGCGAACAATTAATGGAGTAACAAGGTAATGTCTTCTCTGGCGCATTTTCAAGACCGTGAAGAGGCGATTGCGGCTTTTGACCGCTTATGGGAGGCCCCCACGCCCTGGATTCTAGCCTTTACCGGTTTTTCAGGTCACGGTAAGTCCACGCTGCTCGATTGGTTCGAGGCTAACCGTTGCCGGCCGCAGAATATCCCCTATGCTCTGATCGGGGTGGGAGAACACGCGGCTGAAGTTCGAGGAATACTGCACAGTGTGCTGGAGTCGCCTAATGCTAATTTGCACCGCCATATTTCGCGAGATAATCTGAAAGTATACCGGCAGGAGCGCCATTCAGCCTTGGAAGCGCGTAACCGTCGTCATTTAGCTCTTTCCCAAAGGCAAGAGATGCGCAGCTCGGAAAAAGGAGAACAGACGATGTCGGCGAATGTTGCTGAAGCGTATCGTGAGATGGAAGTGCAGGCAGATGAAGTTATCTTTGAGGCCTGGCTTGATTGTTTTGCAGCTTTGCATGAGCGGGCGCGGGTGGTTCTCCTGCTAGATAATTACGATACCTTTCAGGACAGTGCGGCGATAGAAGATCTGAAACGCTTTTGGTGGGTGATGGAAAGGGCATATAGTCGCGTGCCTGGCCTGCGGGTAGTACTCGCCAGCCGGGAAGCGATTCGCCACCGTAATAACCTGCGTGCGTTCCACAATGGGTTGGCGGATGATGATTTGCAACCATTGGCAGCCGCAGACAGCGATGCACTGTTAAAGAGCCTCGGCGTAGCCGACCCATCTTACCGGGAGGCAGTGTTTACCCAGCTTGCACACGGGCATCCGCTTGTTATCCGTATGGCCGCCGAAGCGTGGCAGGAAGCAGCCGCAGGCATCTCTGCCGAAGATGTGCCGCACCTGACCAGCCGCGAAAGTGCAGTTGAGTGGGTACAGGGACGAATTCTTGATCGGCAAAAAGGCCCGCTCAAAGAGGCGGTGCGCTGGGCTGCGCTGCTACGTTGGTTCCATGCTGAAAGTCTGGAAACCATTTTGGGAATTGAATTGGGAGAAGATTTTCGCAAGTTAAGGCGCTATGCTTTCATCATCCACCCGCGCCTAGCCCCGCAAACCTGGGCCTGCCACGATTTGGTACGCCGGGTACAACTCTCCTATTTACAGCGCGAACGGCCCAGCGCATTTAAGGAATTCCACCAACAAGCTCAGGATTATTATCTTGAACAAAACAACCCGCTGGATGCGATATATCATCCTTTCTTTTTTGACCAGGCAGAAGCCTTTGCAGAGTGGCAAGCGTGGGAGGGCCGGGCGGCCTTTGAGTTTGATCATGCCAACTGGTCAGCACTGATGGAGATCGGCCTAGCGCCTGAAATTCGCCTGCCAACCGGATTGCAGGCTGAAGTCCTGTATCGTGCCGGGCGGCGACACTACTACCGCGCAGAATGGGATCTCGCAGCAGAGCATCTAGCCCAGGCGCTGGAACGCTTCAACGCCATCGGCGACCGACTCGGCCAGGCCAACGTGCTTATGGCGATTGGCGACGTGCAGCAGTTTCGTAAGGAACTCGA
>JAJRTP010000555.1 GCA_024278255.1 Chloroflexota bacterium
ACAAGAAGGATGAGCTGATTTACAATGATGATGGTTCTGTAGACCTCTATTTCGGCGCTGAAGCCCCTGCTGGCAAAGAGAACAACTGGATTCAAACGGTTCCCGGCAAAGCATGGTTTGCCGTGCTGCGCTTCTACGGGCCACTGGAACCTTTCTTTGACCACACCTGGCAACCCGGCGACTTCGAACTGATTTAACGTAATGAGAGTGGTTTAATCTTTAAGATTGAACCACTTTGTTATCTGGGATAAGTATATGAATGAGCTATTGACTACAATCGCGCAACTGTCTGGACTGGTTTTTGTGGTGGGCAGTATGCTGGCGATGGGATTGAGTTTGACGGTTGCGCAAATTATGCAACCGCTGAAGAACAGGCGGCTGGTGATGTTGGCGTTGGTTGCTAATTTTGTTATTGTGCCGGCGTTGGCTTATGGGATAACGGCCGTAATTCCCGTCACTGAAGGCGCACGCATCGCCTTGATTCTGCTGTCAACAGCGGCGGGCGCGCCCTTTTTGCCCAAATTGGCGCAAGCGGCCAAAGGAGACATGGCTTTTGCCGTCGGCCTGATGGTGTTGCTGATGGTGGTCACGGTTGTTTATCTGCCCATTGTGCTGCCGTTGCTGCTGACGGGTATAGAAGTGAATCCGTGGGATATTGCCTCGTCTTTGATTATTACGATGTTGATTCCGTTGGGGATTGGGTTGTTTATTAAGGTGCGGTACGCGGAAACGGCGGCGCATTTGCAACCCACCTTCGCCCAGGCATCCAACACCAGTTTGATGCTGATGATGGGCATTTTGCTACTGCTCAATGTGCGCAACATTCTCGCCACTATTGGCACAGGAGTTTTAATTGCGGGAGTCATTTTTATCATCGCTTCTTTTGTGATCGGTTATCTGCTGGGCGGGCCAGGCAAGGACACCAAAGCGGTGTTAGGCTTAGGCACAGGGCAGCGCAATATCGCCGCAGCGATAGTCGTTGCCGCTCAAAACTTCAGCGATCCCGATGTGTTGATCACGATTATTGTCATTGCTATTCTTGCTTTGTTTATTTTAATGCCCTTAGGCGGCGAATTGGGTAAACGAAAGATGGCTGAGGAAACGGCCGTTTAGCGCATAAACAATGGTTATCCTGGGCATATTCGTACTCCTGATATTTGTATATTCTCTCTTCGCCCGCCGGCTGGAAGGGAGCGTTCTCACCAGCCCGATTATTTTTACGACGGCGGGGATTTTGCTGGGCATCACGCTGCCGCAGCGGAGTATGCAAGTAGCGGCCCATGAAGCTGCCCTTTTTGTGGCCGAGATCGCCCTGGTTTTGCTGCTGTTTACAGAAGCGGCCAAGGTCGGCTTGCGCAGTTTAGAAAAATTCTTATCCCTTCCCGCGCGGCTGCTCCTGTTGGCCCTGCCCTTGACGATTTTATTGGGGGCTGTGGTGGCGGTCTTTCTGCTGCCCGACCTGGCCTCATTCTGGGAGGCAGCGATTTTAGCGGTGATTTTAGCGCCTACAGATGCAGGACTGGGACAGGCCATTGCAGAAAATCCCAAAGTGCCCACCCCCATCCGGCGGGCTTTGAATGTGGAAGCGGGGCTGAATGATGGTTTATCCATCCCCTTTTTGATGCTGTTCATCGCCCTGGCTGTATTTGAAAATCCTCTGCAAAACAGCTCTTTCCTGCAATTTATGGGGGAACAAGTCGGATTTGGCATACTCGTCGGGCTGGCAATTGGGTATGCCGGCGGCTGGCTGGTTAAACAGGCAGACAAACAGGAATGGATGTCGCCGACGCTGGCGCAATTGAGTTTACCCGCGCTGGCCGTTCTTGCCTGGCTAACGGCCGATTTGGCAGGCGGCAACGGGTTTATTGCTGCTTTTATGGCCGGATTGTCTGCCCGCGCTGCCTACCAGAATGCCCATTCTATGTCTATTGAGTTCAGCGAAGCTACCGGCCAACTGCTTAATCTGGCCGTATTTTTCCTCTTTGGCATAATAGTAACCACGCAATTCCAGCAATTTACACTCCTTCTGCTTCTTTACGCTGTCTTGAGCTTAACTGTGATTCGTATGTTACCGGTAGCGATTAGTATGAGGGGGACAAATTTAAGCCAGGCCACTGTTTTATTCATGGGCTGGTTTGGCCCGCGCGGTCTGGCTTCCATTGTGCTGGCTATGGTGTTTCTGGAACAACGAGGGACATTTCCCGGTAAAGAGTTGATTAAAACGGCCGTATTCCTGACCGTCCTATTGAGCATTTATGCTCACGGTCTCAGCGCCCACCCCGGCATCAAATGGTACGGCCGTCGCTTAACAATATTGGATTCTGCCGCCCCGGAATTTGAGGGGCAGACAACATAGCGTAAAAATTGTTTATATACTGAACGATTTTGTGAATTATTCTTTTACCGATTTACAAAATCGTCCTATAACAAAAAAGGAGACAAAATCATGGGACGAAGACGTGCAAGACGAAGAGGTGTCCAAGCTGGACGACGTAGAGGACGGCGTAGAGGTGTACGCCGCAGAAGCCGCAGAAGACGTAGAAGACGTCGGGTAATATTGGCGGGCGGCATGATTGCTTTGGGATCGGCTGCCATTTATAAGCTAAGTACAAAAGATGTCGACCGTATAGAAGAAAAAACAGGCAAACCTGCCGAAGAACTGTCCGATGAAGAATTGCAAGCAGTTATCGAAGATTTGCAAATCCAGATAGATGAATTGTCTGACGCTGATATGGCGGCCATTGATGATGCTGATGCAGCGGCTCAAGCGCAAGCGGCGGCATCGCCACCTGCAACCGCAACGCCTGCAACCGCACCACCCGCAGCCGCCCCAGCACAAGCTGACTATGTTGAAGAGCTAAAGAAGTTGGCCGAGTTAAAAGATGCAGGTATTGTCACAGAAGAAGAATTTGAAGCGAAAAAGAAGCAACTACTTGGCCTGTAAACCAGAGGTGCAACGCACTTGTGAAGTGCGTTGCACCTGACAACATTTATTTTACGGAGGTAAAAACATGAGTGACGAAAATATAAATGAAGTGCAAGAAACCGCAGAACTCGTTGAGGCTGCGAGTGAATTGGAAGCCGCTGCCGGTATTTCTGATGTGGCTGCAGGGCTAGACGATCTGGACGCGGCCGAAGCGGTGGGGGAAGCCAGCCGTGAGGCCCTGGCCAACGCAGCCAGCGACATGACCCGTGGCATTGATGAAGCTGCCGTAGCCGAGCGCGCTGCGGTTCTGAGCGAAGTCATAGCAGAAGCAGGTGTAGACGATCTGGCCCAGGGCGTGGAAATGCTGGCTGCATCCGACGACCTGGAAGTGCAAAGTACGCTGGTCGGCGTCCTGGGCCGGGATGACCTGGACACAGCCATGGCTATATCAGCCATTGCCGGGCAGTTGGAAACAGTTGCTTCTGTTGTCGCAGAGTTGGATATGCCGGTGTTAGCCGAATTTCTGGATGAAAAACAGGATGAACTGCATGACCTGGCCGTTGACGAAGTCTTCAAAGCAGCCGCCATGAAAACGTTAGCAGCGGCCGTTAATGCCAGCGGCACGGAAATTGGCGCCCTGGGTGTCAACGAAATGGCTGAAGGCTTAACACGTCTGGTTGTGGCTGAGGGCATGGCCGAACGCAGCGATGAATTAGTCGGAGATGCGGCCGTACATATGGCGACCGGGTTGGTGGAAGCGGCAGCGGCTGAAGGTTTGCAAGACGCTGCCCTGGAATTGGCGGCCGAAGGTATTACGGAAATAGCCGCCGGTTCAGCCGAACTGGGACATGCTGAAGCTCTGGCCGATGTGGCTGAAGTGTTAGAAGAATCTACAGAATAAGTAATAGGAACACGCAGCCGCGGTAGTCTGACCGCGAAAGCGCGAGGATTGGAATCCTCGGCTACATTTTTAAAGGAGCAATAATTATGCGACGCAGACGAGAAAGAAAAGAAGAAAGACGGGAAGGACCAGGCGGCAGCGGCAAAAATCGCTATCAAATGCGCCAGAAAATGGTCTCTATTGGCGATGATTTCTGGATTCAGAATGAACAAGGCCAGCGGGTCTTCAAAGTTGACGGAAAAGCCTTGCGCATCCGCAATACCCTGAAGTTTGAAGACGCTCACGGCCAGACGCTGTACCAGATTCAGGAAAAGAAGCTGCGCGTCAAAGACAGTATGGAAGTGGAAGACGCCAGTGGCAAGCGTGCAGCCATGGTCAAAAAAGCGATCATCTCTCCCGTGCGGGACCGGTTCACGGTCAAAATTAAAGACGGCCCGGATTTGGAGGTCAAAGGGAATATCCTGGATCACCAATACACCATTGGTGAAGGGCGCGACAAAGTGGCCGAAGTCTCCAAGAAATGGTTCCGGGTACGCGACACCTATGGTGTTGAGGTTGATTCAGGACAAGATGATTTGTTGATTTTGGCAGTAACGGTGTGTATCGATCAGATGGCACAGTGACAAAATAAGTAACAAAGGTGCGACGCAAATAATTCTAAATTGCGTCGCACCTACAAAGGAGAAATTATGTCAAAAGAAGAAAAATATAGTTTTATTGTTGTCAAATACCCGAGTGCTGACACGGCCGAAGCGGCATTAGCCGTTGTGCGTCAATTAGCAAAGGAAGATGTTGTTAAGTTGAAGGATGCTGTGGCCATTACCAAGAATGAGAAAGGTAAAGTAAAACTGCATCAAACGAAAGATGATTCCGCGGGCAAAGGCTTTTTGAAGGGTGGCGCGATTGGTATTGTTTTTGGACTGCTCTTTGGTGGGGCGGGTTGGATTGTTGCTGGTGTCGTAGCGGGAACGGCCGTTGGCATGTTCGACAAAGGGATTAAAGACAAATTGATGAAGGAATTAGGCGAAAACATGTCTTCTGAAGAGTCTGCTTTGGCCGTTCTTATTGAAGAAGCAGATTGGCAAACATTGCGCGACCGCATGCAAGCAGAAAACTTTAATGGTGAGGTTGTAGTTTCTGAACTGGTTCCTGACCATATGACGGCCGTTGACCAGTTGACCGAAAATCAGGAAGTTGTTGACGCAATTCCGGAAGAGGTTGATCTTCAAGCAAATACAGATGAAATTACAGCAGATGTCGTTGAAAAAGAAGATTAGTTAGGATAAGGAGATTTTATCATGTGCTGTATATTTACTGTTTTGTTGTTTTTAGGGCCTCGCGCCGGTATTCTTATTTGGTGGTTACTTAATCCCGTGCGCTGGAATCTTGCTTTCCAATCTTTTATCTGGCCTCTGTTAGGCTTTTTATTCCTGCCCTGGACAACACTGATGTATGTCGCCGTTGCCCCTGGCGGCGTCATTGGTTTTGATTGGTTATGGATAGGACTCGCCGTTGTAGCTGACATTGGCATGTACGCTGGTGGCGGTTACGGCAATAAAGATAAGATTCCCAGTGGAACCTGATTTTTTAGCACCGCCTTTCAGGAAGCTTTCGATTTTCTGGAAGGTGGTTAGACTCACTTATGGCCCGACTAGATTTTGACCCCAAAAACCTTGCCGCCGATTTAGGCGCATCTGTTACCATGGCTCTGGTGGCCGTGCCGGATGCTATTGCCTCAGCCATATTGGCCGGGGTGAACCCTACGTATGGGTTTAACGCCCTCATCGTGGGAACGCCGATTGGCAGCCTGTTTACCAGTTCCCAATATATGAATATCGGCTCCACGGCCGCTATGATGCTGGCAGTCGGCGGCGTGATGGCTAACTTCAGCGGCGATGACGTTCTGACGGCGCTCATCACCCTCACCGTGTTGATCGGCCTTTTCCAACTGCTGCTGGGCATATTCAAATTGGGCGTGTTCACCCGCTTCATCTCTAATGCTGTGATGATCGGCTTTTTTACCGGCGTAGCTACCGTGCTGATTCTGGGACAGCTTGGCGATTTGACCGGTTACAGCAGTGGATACAGCAACAAGGTAGCCCAGGCGGTTGATTTGCTGCTCCATCCAGGCAGTATTGACGTCCCTACACTGGTAACAGGACTGGCAACCATCGGCATTATCATCTTGTTGAGCCGCACCAAATTGCGGAATTATGCCCTGGCCATCGGCTTGCTGTTAGCTACTGTAGCCGTACTGCTGCTAGGCTTGGACTCTGTGGCGCTGGTAGGGGACTCATACAAAATCACAGCGGCGATTCCGACGCCGGCCCTGCCTAGTTTGTCTATGGTGGGCAAGCTGCTGATGCCAGCCATTGCCGTGGGCCTGCTGGGCCTGATTCAGGCCGCCGGCATCAGCCAAAATGTGCCCAATCCTGACGGGGAATACCCTGATCCCTCTGGTGATTTTGTCGGGCAGGGGGTTGCCAACGTTGCTTCCGGGTTTTTCAAGGGGCTGCCGTTGGGCGGATCGCTGGGGGGCACCAGCATTATGCTGAGTGCGGGGGCCAAATCCCGTTGGGCGAATGTGTTTATGGGGCTGTTTGTGGCCGTTTTTGTCATCTTTTTTGGCGACCAGGTAGAAAATGTGGCAGTACCGGCGATTGCGGCCGTGTTGATTGTGGCCGGGTTCCAGACGTTTAAGTTTGAAGAGATTGGGGATATTTGGGATGTCAGCACGTCTTCCCGCCTGGTGATGCTGGTCACGTTTCTGGCAACGTTGACGCTGGAGATTCAGGAAGCGGTTTTCGTTGGCGTGGTTCTCTCTATATTAGATTTTGTGTACACTGCGACGCAGGATGTGCAAGTTGTGGCGTTGGAGGAGGAGAGGGATGGGGTGTTTGTGGAACGGCCGTGTCCCGAAACACTCTCTGACAACAGCGTCACCGTTCTCTTTACCTGGGGCGCCATGTTCTTTGCCAGCGTCCGGACGATGGAAGATTTGCTGCCGGACGCTGATGAGGCCCAACGCGCCATGGTGATTTTGCGGCTGCACGGCCGTTCCCACATAGGCAGCACATTCATCCAGATATTGGAGCGGTACGCCGGGCGTCTGCAAGCCAATGGTGGTAAATTAATGCTGTCCGGCGTCAGCCAAAACGTCTGGGAGCAGTTGGATCGCACCGAAACATTCGAGACCATCCCGCAGGAAGACGTCTTTCTGGCCGAAGAACTATTAGGCGGCTCCACCACAAAAGCAATGGCAGCCGCAGAAGATTGGCTGGCCCAATCACCAAACCCAGAAACGGGAGTACAACATGATTCCGAGTGATAAAATCGCCCCTATCACCTTTGCTCTGGCCGGTGCAGCGCTAATAGGCATTGTGCTGGTCTTGGTATCTTGGGCTTCCCCGGTACTCACGCCCATTATGCTGGCCTGGTTTATGGCGGCTTTGGCTCTGCCCGGTTACTTTTGGCTGCAAAAACGCGGCGTCAAACCAGGTATTGCCTTGCTGCTGTTGGTGCTAATACTGTTGGTTGGCGGCGTGGCCTTGATTTTGCTGTTGATCACTTCCCTTAACACCTTGCAGGATGGGCTGCAACTGTACCTCGGCAATCTTGATCAAACAGCCGCCGATCTGCAAGCAGCATTAGGGGAACAGGGCGCCGACATGGAAGTGGCCCAACTTATGGGCAGCGCCGGGCTGGGGAAAGTATTGACCAGCTTTTTACCGGCGCTGATTAGCGCTGCCGGTAATTTTTTGTTTGCCCTGGTTCTGGTTGCCTTTATTCTGCTGGAAGCGCCCCGTTTTCAGCGGCTGGTGCAGAATGATCTGGCAAACCGCCCCGTACTCAGTGAAATGCCGCGGGTGATGAAAACGGCCGTGACCTACTTCGGCATTCGCACGCGCCTGAATCTAATGACGGGAGTGGGGTTTGGCTTATGGCTGCTTTTGTTAGGCGTAGATTACGCTCTACTATGGGGCATCCTCACCTTTGTCCTGAGCTACATCCCCTACATCGGCTTGTTTACCGCCATGATCCCACCCACCATCCTGGCTATTGCCGAATTTGGCCTGCTGCGCGGTGTACTGGTTGTTTTGGGTGCAGTGGCGTTTAACCTAGCGGTGGAAAATGTACTGGAGCCATCGTACACGGGCAAAAAGCTGCGCCTGTCGCCGACGGTTGTTTTCATTTCGTTTTTCCTGTGGGGCTGGCTTTTAGGCCCCGTGGGTGCGCTGTTGTCCATGCCAATTACAGTCATGCTTATGCTCATTCTGGATCAGCATGAAAGTACACAGTGGATAGCAAAGATTATTAGAAGAGAGTAGTTATGGGTGGCTGGTAGCTGGTAACTGGTACAAGCAACCAGCCACCAGCTACCAGCCACAATACAAGGAGGTTGTGATGACTTTTGAATTATTGTGTGTGACGTTGATTGCTTTGTTGTTTGGGGCAGCCGTATGTTTTGGCGGCTACCGGTTGTTCCTCTTTTTACTGCCCATTTGGGGCTTTTTCTTTGGTTTTGGTCTGGGAGCGCAGGCTGTTCAGGCCGTCTTTGGCGGCGGCTTTCTGGCAACGACGACAAGCTGGATCGTCGGTTTTATTGTAGCTCTGCTTTTTGCCCTGTTGGCTTACCTCTTTTATGCGGTAGGCGTGGGGCTG
>JAJRTP010000556.1 GCA_024278255.1 Chloroflexota bacterium
CTATCCTAGAGCATGTTTTATTATGAAACAAATCTACTTATCAACAGAAGCGTCAAAGCAATAACATCTGTGATAAAACCCAACATAGTTGCTGTAACTGTAAAGTTTTCTTCAATCCATTTTTTATTCATGTGGCATAAATCCTTGAATTTTTTTGTTTTATAATCACCCCTTCACGATTTGATAGTCTCCCTCTAAATAAGATGTTGCTGCGTGATTTCGGAATGAAAAGCTCGAAAATCGCAAAGTTCTCCCAGGAAGAACCGTGTTCTTGTCAACTGTTTTATAAGCAAAAAACCATAGCAACACTCACCGGGGGGACTGCCAGAAAGTCGGAGGCCCCTAACTTCTGGATTATACACTGACAGATACACTAACCTTAAAACAACGACCCACTAAGGCCTTGTAATTTTGTCTCGGCCTGTTTTTCTATACTCTTGATTTGCTCACGTATCGTTTTCCGTTCAGTTTCAGTGATTGCCAAAGACAGCCGGCTGTTTAATTCCGCAATCTGTGTCTTCATTTCTTCGTTGAGAACATCCCGGTAAGCAGCAGGCCCATCGGCCCAAAAGTTTGGCATGGCTGTCTCCTATCAAATCATCATAAGCAAAATATTACAGCGACCAAAACACGATTTGAGACCAGTATAGAAGATTCATGGGGAAGTATCAACATGCAGTCATGAGGTCGGGTTGAATTATAGTGCCGGGTACCTGTCAATTATCGCTGGGACTACTTTCCAAACGAGCAAAGGGGATGATGTTGACGCTCACGGCCGTACCCCCCGGCGGCACATTGCTGATAATAAACGGCCGTGCCTCCCCCGGCGCTAATGGGTCTGGCAATGTCATCAGGCTAAACCCCACAATCTCCCCCTGCTCATTGTAAAACGCTGCCGCCACCGTCACATCTACGGCCGTTTGCTCCCCCAAATTCCGGATACGTCCCGCCGCTTCACCATACCCCTCGGTCCTGGTCACGGCCGTATCCAGCACCACCAAATCCAGATACCGGTTACCCAATTCCGCCACCACCTGACCGCCAACTACAGCCACCGCTGGCTGGACAAATGGTGGTGGTTCGTTAAGCAGCACCCCAAAAGGAGAAGATGCGCCGGGCTGAATAACGGGCACGGCCGTCCACGCCGAGGCCATCGCCACCGCTTCACCCCGCTCATCCAGCAAACCAATTTCCACCTGCACATTCTCCACCGGCGCCTCCCCCTTATTGGTCACTTCACCCAGAAGCCAAACACTGCCCACGGCCGTCTGGTAAGCGTGAATTTGCGTGACTTCTACATCCAGCGGAAGCGGCGTACCAACGGCTGCCAAAGATACGGCCGTGGGCTGCGGCAAGACAATCCCCTGCCCAATTTGCAGCGCTTCCGGGCGCACATCCGGGTTGAGCGCCAGGATTTCCTCCGTCGTCGTGCCCTGGGCAATGGCAATCCCCAGCAGCGTATCCCCCGCTTCAATGACGTAAATGATGGGGGTTGGGGTAGGGGTAAGCGTGGGTGTGGGTAAAGGCGTTGGAGTAGTTTGGAGGATAACGGCCGTAGGTGGAGCCAGTGTTACCAGGGAAACACCGATTTGGGGCGTAGAGGATGGGGTTGAGGGAGTAAGGGTTTGGGGAGATGGGGACGGGGCAGGCCCGCCGCAGGCGGCCAGCAACAGGGCAAGCAACCCCAGGAAAAACGTATTACGTATGGCGTATTGCGTAACAATCAATACGCAATACGCCATACGCAATATTCTTTCACTCACCGCTGCGGCGTATCCGAAAACTGCGATCTAATCGTCGGCGTCGCCAGATAAACAATCAAAATCACCGCCAGAATCAGGCTCAAGACCGGCGTGACGCCTCCGCCATAGAAAATAAACAGAATGTCCCGGATAGCCAGAATAACCAGAATGAACAGTGCGGCCGTCCAGGCCCAGCGCAGCATCTGATACAGAGAAATAGCTGTTCCCAGCAAAAAGACGCCCAGCAGCATCGCCAGGCCATTCATCAGAAAATTGGTATTGGCGCTGGGCAGCGGCGAAACCAACGCCGCCATACTGCCGCTCAACCCCAAAAAGCCCATCAGCAGCGCATACGCCCCCAAAATAATCAACAATACCGTCAAAACCATCACACCAACAGGTCGTTGTTCCATTTTTCTCTCCTTGATCTTGACGTATTGCGTGTGCGTATTGCGTAACTCGATACGCAATACGCAACACGCAATACGCATCATTTGCCAAAGGCTTGTTTCACCTCATTCCGGCGCAAATAATACAAAATAATCAGGCTGACACCAATAGAAACCAGGGCAAACCTTCCTTCCCCGCCCGCAAAAACCACGATCTCCCGCAAAATGCTGAGGATTTGAATAACGAGGGTCACACTGTATGCCCAGGATTTCAGGGAAAAGAAGCCCCAGGCCAGAATCACCATCGCCACACCCAACGCCAAAGCCAGGACACTGACCACATTCAGCAGCAAAGTATCCTCCACCCCCACAATCAGCCCCATGATGTTCAGTCCCATACCGATTGTGCCCATGCCAAAAGCGTACAGGCCCAGCAGCAATTGCAATGAGGCAATCAAATACACCCCAAACGGCGTTCCATTTCCGGCCGTTTCTTCTTTCCGTTCCACATCTTCCGCCATAATCTACGCCTCCCGTAAGGCGATTTTGCAAATCGCCCGCCCGATTTACAAAATCGAGCTGCAAATTTTCCTCCATGATACCTGAAACAGACCAAAGCGGAAAACGGCCGTAACGTTGCCTTTACAACAGTCGTTCAAACCGGCAAAATATCTTACAATTCGGTCATTACTCAATAACCAGGCAGGAGATGAATAAAATGACAAACAAAACCAAAAACATAAGCCGATTCATTCTCTTACTTCTGGGCGTATGGTTACTCACGGCCGTCACCACCCAGGCCCAAACCGACAACCCCGCCGCCATCCCCCCGCCGCAAAGCGTCACCATCGCCGGTACCATCCAGCCCCAACTCGGCTGCTCCGGCGAATGGAACACCACCTGCGAGGAAAGCCAGCTGCAATACGACGCCGAGGACGATTTGTGGATGGCTACCTTCGAGCTAACGGCCGGCGAATACGAATACAAAGCCGCCCTCAACGGCAGTTGGGCGGACAATTACGGCCTCAACGCCGAATATTACGGCCCCAACATCCCCCTGAGCGTGCCGGAAGATGGCCCCGTCACCTTCTGGTACGACCACAAAACCCGCTGGGTCTCCGACAGCGTCAACAGCCTCGTCGCCAACGTCCCCGGCAGCTTCCAGGACGAAATCGGCTGCCCCGGCGACTGGCAGCCGGACTGTCTGCGCTCCCTGCTGCAAGACCCCAACGGGGACGGCGTCTACACCTTCATCACCGCCCTCATCCCTGCCGGGGAGTACGAGGCCAAAGTGGCCCTCAACCAAAGCTGGGACGAGAATTACGGCGCGGGAGGCGAGCGGGACGGGGCCAACATCCCCTTCAGCGTGGCGGAAAACCAGGCGGTCATCTTCACCTACGATCCGGTGAGCAATTTGCTGACAATTGAGACCAGCGACGACATCCCCGACGGCCTGATCACCGATCTGGATCAGGTCAGCGGGCCAACCGGCGGGGGAATGCCGCCCCCGGCCGCGCCCATGCCCGATCTCGTCGTCATCCCCGGCACCATCCAGAGCGTGTTGGGCTGCCCCGGTGACTGGCAGCCGGATTGCGAAAATACCGCCCTCACCTTTGACGAGGAGGATCAGGTGTGGACGGCCGTATTCGACGTGCCCGCCGGTGATTACGAGTACAAAGCCGCCCTCAACGGCAGTTGGGCGGTCAACTTCGGCCAAAATGCGGAACGGGACGGGGCCAACATCCCCCTGACGCTGGCGGAGGATACGGCCGTCACCTTCCTCTTCGACCACAACACCGGTTGGGTAGCGGACAGCGTGAACAACCTCATCGCCAACGTCCCCGGCGACTTCCAGGAGGAGATTGGCTGCCCCGGCGACTGGCAGCCGGACTGTCTGCGCTCCTGGCTGCAAGACCCGGACGGGGACGGCAACTACATCTTCCGCACTGTGGACATCCCGGCGGGCAGCTACGAGGCCAAAGTGGCCGTGGGGCAAAGCTGGGCGGAAAATTACGGCGAAGGGGGCGCGCCGGACGGCCCCAACATCTCCTTCAGTGTGCCGGAGGATGGCGCGCTGGTCACCTTCATCTGGAACAGCGGCAGCAAACTGCTGACCATCGCCGTCGGCGACGAAGGGGACGTCAAAGGGAACATCAACGAGCAGCGCGCCTACTGGGTCAGCCGAGACACCATCGCCTGGAAAATTGAGGACGAGCCGGGCAACGAATACTTTTTCCACTATGATCCGCGCGGCGGGGCGTTCAGTTTGGGGCCGGGCGGCATCCAGGGCGGCACGGCCGTACCCCTCACCGTAGACCCGGACGGCCTGCCGGAGGAGATAATCGCCCAATTCCCCCACTTACGCAGTTACACTGCACTCAAGTTTGACGCGGCGGATTTGGGGTTTGTCCGTATTGCGCTGAAGGGACAGACGGCCGTATCCGCCCAGGACAGCGCCGGCCAAATCATAGACGCCACCGGCCTGCAAATCCCCGGCGTCCTGGACGATTTGTACACCTACGACGGCGAATTAGGCGTAGTGTGGGACGGAGACACGCCCAGCCTCAACCTGTGGGCGCCCACCGCCCGCCTGGTCAAACTTCACCTGTTCGCCGACAGCGACCCGGCGACCAAGGCGGAGGTAACAACCATGCGCGTAGACCCGGACAGCGGCGTCTGGCGCATTGAAGGGGAACCAGATTGGAAAAATAAATTCTATCTATACGAAGTACAAGTGTACGTCCCCGGCGAAGGCGTCGTTACCAATCTGGTAACCGACCCGTACAGCCTCAGCCTCTCCCAAAACAGCCGGCGCAGCCAGATCGTCAATCTGAACGACCCCGCCCTGCTGCCCGACGGCTGGGCTGGCCTGGAAAAGCCGCCCCTGGCCGCCCCGGAAGACATCTCCATCTACGAACTGCACGTGCGGGATTTCAGCGTGAACGACCCGGCCGTGCCGGACGAACTGAAAGGCACGTTTGCCGCTTTCACCGTCCAGGATTCCAACGGAATGAAGCATCTGCGGGCATTGGCGGAGGCCGGGCTGACCCATCTGCACCTGCTGCCCGCCTTTGACGTTGCCACTATCAATGAAGACAAATCCACCTGGGAAAGCCCCGATTTTGCCGAACTGGCCCAATTCCCGCCCGATTCAGAGGAACAGCAAGCGCTGGTGGCGGCGACGGCCGACAAAGACGGCTTCAACTGGGGGTACGATCCGCTCCATTACACCGTCCCCGAAGGTTCATAC
>JAJRTP010000557.1 GCA_024278255.1 Chloroflexota bacterium
CGGTTCAAGGGAGTAGGAATGCGCTGGAGTGAAGATGGATTTAACCATCTGCTGCACTTACGATTAGCTTGGGTAAATGGACGTTTTGACGATTTTTTCCCTGTTCTTTGCCCCTCCCCCAAGTCGTAGATGCGCCCGTTTCCGTTTTTGTCGAACATGGAACCTAACGTCCCAACAATGTCCATTAATGTGCGGGATACACACCGCTTCCCACGAGAGAGAATAACGCAATTCTGTTCGCAGATTATGTAAGTTGTCTCTCATTTTGTTACCATGATCAGAATGTTCCCGGCAGCGTTAGAAGGCTTATAGTTTTTTCGACCCATATCATTTGGGTGTGTTTCAAATACTTTAGCGGGTAGTGCCAGGCACGGGGCAAAACGCTTTTAATTGGCTGGAACCGCCCGCCCCGTGCCGGGCACTGCTCACGTTTTCGTTTGGCAGGTAAGGTTTGGGGCAGTGAGGCTGTCAAACTGCGTGGAGGTTCATATCTGCATGGAAAAACGCAAGATCATTATTAAAGATAATCAGACGGGCCAGATATTGGCCTTAGCCACGGCCGGGGAAGGCGCTAGTTTGTTTGAGGGCGCCTGGTATTTTGCGCTGGATGCCGTGGATATGACGCATTTGCAGGTGACGAAACGAACTTATATTTGTCCATATAAGGGAGTTTGCTACTGGATTGATTTGGCTGCACCGGATCATCAGGCCCGGAATGTGGCTTTTACTTATTTTGACGTCAATCCGGGCTATGAGTTTATTCAGGACAGGATTGGCTTTTATGCCGGAGAACGGGAAGCCACCAGCCAGGAGACGGTATTTAGTGAACAAGGAGCGATACATGGCGACTGAGTATGAGGCAATTATTATTGGGGCCGGGCAGGCCGGTGGGCCGCTGGCGCACAAGCTGGCGGATTTGGGCTGGAAGGTGGCTTTAATTGAGAAGGATCATTTGGGCGGCTCCTGCGTCAATTATGGCTGTACGCCGACGAAGACGATGCTGGCCAGCGCCCGCACGGCGCACTCAGCTCGGCGAGCGGCTGAATTTGGTGTGGCTGTGGGTGAGGTCAAGGTTGATCTAGCCAAAGTGGTGGCTCGCAAGGATGAGTTGGTACTGTCGTGGCGCTCTGGGCAGGAGCATCATGCGGAGAGCCGGCCGACGCTGGATTTGTACCGGGGTCACGGCCGTTTCACCGGCCCCCATACCATCGAAGTCAACGGCGATTTGCTCACCAGCGACAAAATCTTCATCAACACGGGAACCCGGCCCCGCGTCATCCCCATCTCCGGCCTGGGTGAGGTGGATTATCTGACCAACCGCAATTTGATGGATGTGAAGGAACTGCCGGAGCATTTGATCATGTTGGGGGGTAGTTACCTGGGGTTGGAATTTGGGCAGATGTACCGCCGGTTTGGCAGCCAGGTTACGGTGATTGAGTTTATGGATCGACTCATTCCCCGCGAAGACCCGGACGTGTCGAACTCTTTGCAGGCAGCGCTGGCAGGGGAAGGGATGCAGTTTTATCTGGGGCATAAGGCGACGGCCGTAACCCCCACCGCTTCCGGCCTGACTGTCACCATCGAAGATAAAGAAGGCAACCGGCAAGTCGTTTTCGGGTCGCACCTGTTCATGGGCATTGGCCGCACACCCAACACAGATAATATGGGTTTGGATGTGGTTGGTGTCAAGACGGATAAGTTTGGTTTCATCCAGGCTAACAACAAACTGGAGACCAGTGTCCCCGGCGTCTGGGTGCTGGGTGATGCTAAAGGCGGCCCGGCTTTTACCCACGTTTCTTACGATGATCACCTGATTGTGTATGATAATTTGATCAATGGGGCAGACCGGACGACAGACGGCCGTATCATCCCTTACGCCCTCTTCACCGACCCCGAACTGGGCCGGGTTGGCCTGACGGAGACCCAGGCGCGAGAAGCCGGTTTCAATCTGAAAGTCGGTACAATTCCCATGGAGTGGGTGGCCCGGGCCATCGAGCGCAGCGAAACCAACGGCCTGATGAAAGTGGTCATAGACGCCGACACCGACCAGATTTTGGGGGCCACCATCCTGGGCATCGAAGGCGGCGAAGTGGTGCAGATTTTAGTTACGGCCATGCGCAATAATATCCCCTGGACCGCCTTTTATCAGGACATGTACATCCATCCCACCGTCGCGGAAGGACTGTATACCTTGATGGATAATGTGAAGTAGCAAGGCGGCAGAGTGGCAAAGTGGCAGGGTAGCAAAGTAATCTGTTACCTTGCCGCTTTGTCGCTTTTCTAATGCTGTCCTTTTCCCAGCCTATTGAAAACTGATGAGTCTACTGAAAAAACTAACCGCAGAGGCGCGGAGGGCGCAAAGAATTTAGAGTCTCCCAGAGAAAAATCTCTGCGTTCTCTGCACCTCTGCGGTGAAATCAACCTTTTTTCAGTAAAGCCACTAGAGTTATTTCAGAATAAGAGGGAAAGACAGATTACCCCTTTCCCCATTTTTGAACCTTAATAAACATAGCGACTCCTTTTTGCAAAGTTGACTAAA
>JAJRTP010000558.1 GCA_024278255.1 Chloroflexota bacterium
CAAAAGATAGATTTGTGTTACTGAGGATAGTCACTGTTTGTTGGATTTTCCTCAACATTACAATAGAATTCCATTTGCATTTTGTCTACCGCAAGTTATTGAGAAGATACTATACGTACTAGATATCGTCCTACCTTACACTAACATCCATGCAATCCGTAAAACAATGGCTAATTAAACACCGGATTAATATCCTGGCTTTCCTCTTCTACCTCATCTTAACCGTCATTGCTGCCCGCTCTGTTCTCGCCGATCTCAACAATGTCATCATTGGGGATGATCCGGACGTATACATCAACCCCTGGGCTGATTGGTGGACACTCAAAGCCCTGACGGACCCGCGGCTTAGTTTGTGGCAAACAAATTACATGTTGTACCCTCAAGGCGCCAATCTGATTTATCACAGTTTTAGTCATTTAACGACGTTGGTTTCGCTCTCGTTACGGCCGTTTCTGGGCGTTCTGCCCGCCTACAACGTCACCATGCTTCTCAACATCGTCCTGGCCGGATTCAGTATGTTCCAATTGGCCCGCTACCTGACCCAATCCACTACAGCCGGGCTGTTGGCCGGGATTGTGTTCGCTTTCAACTCGCATAACCTATACCAAACAGCGCATCCTGTGTTAGCAGCCGTCTGGTGCTTCCCCTGGATAACTTTGTACTTTATCCGGGCCGTTCGGGAGAACAATATCAAATACGCTCTGGCAGCTTCTTTTTTTGTATTTCTGGGAGCCGCAACCAGTACCATTTTGGTCATCCTTATTGGCCTGTGGCTGGTGTTCCTGATCATATATATGTTTTTCGCTTCAGAATTTCCCCGGCCGCCATGGCGTATACTTCTTGTTTTTGGCGTCGCCAGTTTTGTATTCGTATTACCACTCGTGTTTCCTTTATTACGCGATGCTGTCACTAACCAAAACGGCAGTTTTATTATCAATCCACAAGATTCAATAGTGACAGACATAGCCTCTCCCTTCATACCCCATTGGTATTTTTGGCTGGTTCGGGGAGTATACATAGGAATTGTCAGCGCCTTCTTGCTCCTGTTAGCCTTCGGACACAAAAAACGTGAAGCTCGCCTTTGGTTTTGGGTATTCGCTTTATCATTTCTACTAGCAATTGGACCCGTACCTAAATTATTAAATACAGATTTAGGTATTATTCTTCCGTGGTCTTTGCCAATAGCCTCTGTTCTACGCAATATGTACCGGATGATGATCCTGTTCTCAATGGGGTTATCCTTGCTGGTAGCTTATGGCTGGTTAGCTCTGGAAAGTCAGTTACACACGACGCGAGCAAAAACGGCCGTAATAGCCATCCTCGTTGGTTTATTTATTTTTGTGGATTATACAGCCGCCCCCTTCCCCACAACCTCAGCTACCGTTTCCGCATTTTACACAGATTATCTGAATGCCGTACCGGATGACGTTGTTTTGGTAACCCTACCTACCGGCCGTCAAGAAGACAAGCGATATATGTTTTACCAAACTTATCATAATCACCCGATGGTAAACGGTGTTATCTCCCGTGCCGACGATACAATTTTTGACTTCATATACAACAATGCTCTCTTGCGAGCCGGTGCTGTAAATCTGCAATTGGAAGAGCCGTCCCCAATCCCCACGGGGGCATTTCTGGATAAAGCCCTGCAAGAATTAGCGGACACTAATGTAGGCTATCTTATTCTGGACAAAGACTTGATGGCAGGCAACGAAGTGAGTACAGACATTGAAGAATGGCGGAATACTTTACCCATGTCCCCCATCTATGAAGACAGTCTCGTGCTTGTATACGCAATCCCCTAAGACAGACAATCATTTGTGAAAATCCCATAATCGGGTTACAGTAGATTCCCGATGTTAAATTCAACCCGGTAATTGGCGTATTAAATTTGCCAAATAAGGAGAATATTGAGAATGAATAAGATACCATTATTAGCCATTGTCCTGACTATTGGTCTGCTTTTGGCCGCTTGTGGCGGAAATGCAGAACCAACCGCCACACCGCAGCCAGAAGCTGCCAATACATTGCCACCTCCGGCCACGATTGAAATTGATTATCCATCCTTCCCCACCAATACCCCCACGCCGCCTGTACCAACGTTGGATCCGGCTGTCGTCACGGCCGTATACGCCACAGTCCAGGCCGCCAACGCCACCGCCACATCCATTCCCGCTGCCCCCACCCAGGCGCCCGTCAGCCCCTCCGGTGAGCGCGTCAACGCCACTCAGTCCCCCAATCAGGCGCCCGTCATCCGCTACTTCTACGCCTCCTACGCCCCGCCGGAAACCAAAATTCGCTACTACCTGAACTGGGTCACCGAAAACGCCAACCGCGTGGAAATCTACGGCCACGTCATGGACAATCCCCAGGCCGGCAGTTGGCCTGTCTATGATGATTCCAACCATTGGGTACTCTGGGCCGCTAACGACGTTGCCTGGGTAGAATCCCAGATTGACGTGACCAACGATTTTGATATCGGCACCCGTCTGTCTGACATTACCGTAAGCAGCCGCACCATCTCCGTCTGCGCCCGCGACCCACAATTTGTGGACGGCGACAAGATTACCGCCCGCCTGAACCAAACCGAAGTGGTCAGCCAGTATGAACTGAGCGGCGTCCAGGTATGCGCCAGCTTCACCCTGAATCCTGGCCCTAACACCCTGGAGATAATTGCTGCCAGCGAGGGCCACACACCGCCGATGGTGGCTGAACTCACCTTCAGTAATGTGTCTTCCGGTCTCAGCGCCCAAACTGTCAGTCTTAGAGTTAATGAAATCAGCCCGATGACCATTACGGCGCCATAAATCAGAGACCAGAGATTGGAGATTGGAGATTCGTTAATCCTTCAATCTCCAATCCCTAATTCTCCAATCTCCCACACCATGCCCCCAAAACAAGCGTTACCTGGTAAAAAAACCAAAATTGTCTGCACCATCGGCCCGGCGTCACAATCTCCGGTCATGTTGGCGCAAATGATTGACGCCGGGATGAATATCGCCCGGCTCAATTTTGCCCACGGCGATTTCAACAGCCACCGGCAAACCATTGCTAACATCCGGGCCACCGCCCAAAAAATGGGCCGGCGCGTAGCTATCTTTGGCGATTTGCCGGGGCCGAAGATGCGTATCGGCCGTTTAGAAGATGAGCCGATTACACTAGAAAAAGGCCAGCCATTCACCCTGCAAACAGAAGAAATTGTGGGCAACGGCCGTCGCGTTTCCATGAGCTTTCCCGATTTACCCAACGTGGTACAGTCGGGCGATAAAATTTTTGTCAACGATGGTTACATTCAGTTAGACGTGGAAAACGTCAGCGCAGGTGAAGTCAACTGCCGGGTGTTGGTAGGCGGCGATATTTGCTCCCACAAAGGGATCAACTTCCCCGGCATCGAATTGGGCATCAGTGCCTTCACCGCCCAAGACCGGCAGTTTTTGGCCTTTGCCGCAGAGGAAAAACTGGATGCCGTCAGCCAATCCTTTGTGCAAACGGCCGCCGACATTACGGCCGTGCGCCAGGCCGCTGCCGCTCTCGACTACCACCCCCTGATCATCGCCAAAATCGAACGGGCGCAGGCCGTAGAAAACATCGAAGCCATTCTGGACACCGCCGACGCCATCATGGTAGCCCGCGGTGATTTGGGCGTAGAAATCCCCATCGAAGAAATCCCCATCGTGCAAAAGGAAATCATCTACGCCGCCAATCTGCGGGGCAAACCAGTCATCACCGCCACGCAAATGCTGGAATCCATGATCAGCAACCAGCGCCCCACCCGCGCCGAAGTAACTGACGTGGCCAACGCCATCCTGGACGGCACAGACTGCGTGATGCTGTCCGGCGAGTCGGCTATGGGCCAGTATCCCGTGGACGCAGTGGCGATGATGAACCACATCGCCCAGGTGACGGAACCGCGGCTGGCAGCGCACAGTCTGGTGCAGGAATTGGAGCAGGTGCAGGATTTAGGCCACATTTCCGTGGCAGACCTGGTTTCTTTGACGACGTATATGACCACGCAAACGCTGAAGGGCATTACGGCCGTATTCGCCCCCACCATTTCCGGCAGCACACCCCGCCTCGTCAGCCGCTTCCGCCTGCCTGTCTGGATCGTCGCCGTCAGCCCCAATGAGCAAACCTGCCAGCAGCTACAGTTCACCTTTGGCGTCTATCCCGTTTATACCGAGAAACGGCCGTCCAGTTGGGAACAATTCGTGCGTGACTGGCTGCAACAATACCAGTTAGACCCGCACATCGTCCTGCTCATCCAGAGCTTTGCCGGCGCCCAGCAAGGCGGCTCCAACCACATCGAAATCATAGATTTACAACATCAGCCAGGTGAACCGTTTCCCTGGTGATCAGTATGTAGTATGCAGTGTGCAGTGTTCAGTTTTCAGTAGACCAACTGAACACTGAACACTGAAAACTGAAATGGGCAACACAATCCTCCTCATTCCTCTCATTCTCATCTTTGGCGGGGCTGGTGTAGCCGCACTATTTGGGCTGCCATCGGTGAACGGCCGTATCAGCCTCACCCGGATGAGTTGGCTGCTGGCCCTGGCTCCCTTTGCCGCCTTCAGCCTGCTTCTGGGCATGACCCTGGCTGTCATCCTCTTTGGCCCCATGCAATGGCAAGTCACCTGGCTGCCCACCTACAACTTGCAGCTCGGCTTCTACTTCGACAGCCTCAGCGCCCTCTTTGCCCTCCTCGTTACCTTTATCGGTACACTCATCATCATCTACACCGGCCAATATTTCAAAGGCGATCAGAAAGCGTGGCGTTTCCTCACTTACTTGCTCCTCTTCATGGGGTCC
>JAJRTP010000559.1 GCA_024278255.1 Chloroflexota bacterium
ACTTGGGGTTCGGGCAAAATATTTTAACCGCCCAAACCCCAAGTTAATTCACGCATTTGTCGTGAAAAAGGATTTGTAGTCGAGTAGAGATTTTCAAAATCACGATTTATGTTAAGTGTTTTGTCAAAAGTCCAATACTGAATTAGAAGCCCATGCCGCCCATACCCGGATCAGGCATCATCGGGGGAGCTTCCTTCTCCGGCAGATCAGTGATTAACGCTTCAGTCGTCAACACCATGGCGGCGATACTGGCGGCATTTTCCAACGCACCGCGGGTTACTTTAGCCGGGTCAATGATACCGGCAGCCACCATATCCACATACTCACCGCTCATCACGTCATAGCCAATCCGGGAATCACCAGCTTTTTCCTGGGCGCGACGGACATTCTGGATGACTACATCGCCATTCTTACCGGCATTCTCAGCGATTTTACGCATGGGCGCTTGCAAAGCCAGGCGCAAAATGCCCAGACCGGTCGTTTCGTCACCTTCCGGAGTCTCCACATCATCCAGAGCAGGTAACACGTTCAGCAAAGCCACGCCGCCGCCAGGAACGATGCCTTCTTCCACAGCGGCGCGAGTAGCGCTCAGAGCATCCTCTACGCGATGTTTCTTTTCTTTCAATTCCACTTCCGTGGCTGCGCCAACGCGGATGATAGCCACGCCGCCGGCCAGTTTAGCCAAACGCTCTTGCAGTTTTTCCCGATCATAATCGGAGGTGCTGCGTTCAATTTCCGTTTTGATTTGCTCGACACGGCCATTAATCTGAGCTTCATCGCCAGCGCCGTCCACAATCGTCGTGTCATCTTTGGTAGAAACCACTTTGGCCGCCCGGCCCAGATCATCAATGGTCACGCTGTCCAGTTTGCGACCCATCTCTTCCGTAATGACCTGACCACCAGTGAGGATGGCAATATCTTGCAGCATCGCTTTACGCCGGTCGCCAAAGCCAGGCGCTTTGATAGCCAGAGCGTTGACCATACCGCGCAGTTTATTCAGAACCAGAGTAGCCAAAGCTTCGCCATCTATATCTTCAGCGATGATTACCAGGTTCTTCTTGCCAATCTGCACCAGTTTTTCCAGCACAGGCACAATATCCTGAGCGGAGCTGATCTTTTTGTCGTGGATGAGGATGTAAGCATCTTCAATAACAGCTTCCATCGTATCGGCATCGGTCACAAAATAAGGGCTGATGTAACCGCGGTCAAACTGCATACCTTCCACGTATTCGGTTTCAAATTCCAGGCTGCGGGATTCTTCTACTGTGATAACGCCATCTTTACCCACTTTATCCATAACGGAGGCGATCAACTCGCCAATTTCCGTATCCTGGGCAGAAATGGAGGCGACGGAAGCAATTTCTTCCACGCTGTCAATGGTAATGGACATCTCGCGGATTTTAGCCGCTAAGGCAGACGTGCCCGCTTCAATGCCCCGTTTGAGGAGCATAGGGTTAGCGCCGGCCGCAATGTTCTTCAATCCTTCATCAACGATGTGCTGCGCCAAGACGGTAGCGGTGGTCGTACCGTCGCCAGCAATGTCATTGGTTTTGGTGGCGGCTTCTTTTAGCAGTTGCGCGCCCATATTTTCAAAGGGGTCTTCCAGTTCGATTTCTTTAGCGACGGTCACGCCATCATGAGTGATGGTGGGTGCGCCAAATTTTTTATCAATGGCTACGTTGCGGCCTTTGGGGCCTAATGTAGTGGATACGGCCGTAGCCAGCGTATCAATACCAATCTTTAATTTACGACGTGCGTCTTCAGAAAAAGCAATTTGTTTTGCCATGCGAATATTCTCCTGTTTAATTTAGTCTTCAATAATTGCCAGTACGTCAGATTCTTTGAGGATCAGCAATTTGCTGCCGTTCACTTTCACTTCCGTACCGCCATACTTTGCGTACAATACACGGTCACCCACAGCCACATCCATGCTGATGCGGTCACCTTTTTCATCACGACGGCCAGGGCCGACAGCCAATATTTCGCCTTCCTGCGGCTTTTCAGCGGCAGTTTCCGGCAAAACAAGGCCCGACGCCGTTGTATTTTCCCGTTCCTTAGGTTCCACAACCAAACGATCACCAAGCGGTTTCAGGTTCATAGGTTTACACTCCTTGCTATAAGATTTAATTTTGTTTTCAATGTGGGAATTAGCACTCTCAAAGCACAAGTGCTAAAATTACAAAAAGCATTGTAACATGGAAAAAGGGGATGTCAAGCATTTTTTAGCACTCTTTGGGCCAGACTGCTAAATTCATATGTATTTCTTACGTTTGGGGGCAAAGTTGGTAAAGTTGCGAGTTGCAAGTGGCATGTCACTTTGCAACCTTGCCTTCATCTATGGACTAGATTGCAAACCGGCCCGGCGGCAGTCAGCCAGCCCCTCCTGGGCCGAATCGGCATAAAAATCATTAACCTCGATAACAGCCTGGAGCAAGGGAACCGCTTGGGGACAATTTTCCAGGCCAGCGCGCATATAAGCGTCAGCCAGCAGGAAGAAGAATCGGGCGTTGGTGGGTGTGGGATCGCCATACAATTCTACCGCTTTGCTAAATTCCTGCACAGCTAAATCGAATTTGTTCAGGCGCATGTAAGCTTCACCTAAACGGCCGTGCGCCCGGGCCACGTCAGGATTTAACTGAACGGCTTGCAAAGCATTCTCTTCTGCCTGAACATCCTGCCCCAACTGCAAATACATATAGGCAATACCATCATATGCCTTATCATTGGTCGGGTCTACATCAATAGCGTCCTGAAAAGCGAGAATGGCGTCGGAGACACGGCCGTCACCAAAGAAATTGTACGCCAGGCCAATATACAATTCCGGGATGGAATCGTTCGCCAGAATCCCCAACTGATACTGTTCCCGCGCCGCCGCGTAGAAACCCTGGTTTGTCAACACTTCCGCCAGATAGTAGTGCGGCCACGGGTCATCCGGATCAATCGCCACCCCGTCTTCTGCCAAAAGCTGGGCCTGTTGGTACAGTTCCGGTTCACCCTGATTTACCAGTCCCCCAGCCGCAAAGGCATAAGCTGTCGCATTTCCCGGATTCAAATCAATGGCCCGCTGAGCAGCCTGCGTCGCTTTGGCATATTCCAGATTAGCCCCGGTGGGGTCGCCGGCATCTATCAAGCGATCCCCGTTAGCCAGGTGGGCGGCAGCTACGGCCGTCCACACAGCGTCATTGTCCGGAGCCAAAACCACCGCCTCTTCCCCCCGCGCCACCGCATCCTCAGCCCGCCCTGTTTTCACCAGCAAATTGATATACCGGATAAATATTTCCGGATTCGTCGCATCCAGCTTAATCGCCTGAGCGTAATGTTCCAGCGCTTCTTCCAATTCCCCATCATCCTGGCTGATTTGGGCCAGCAAAGCATATTCTATGGCCGAGCGGGTCGGCTCCGGCGTGGCCGTAGGGAAGATAACTTCGCGGGCCTGTTCACTGTTCTGGATGACAAAGATGCCCACAACGATGCCCACAAAAACAAAGATAACCAGCAAACAGGATGGTCCCTGACGCGGGTGTTTGGGTTCTTTTCGCTTGATAATCATATCAATTCATGCGCTGCCTAAAAAAAGCCGACGGAACTCGTCGGCTTGGTATTTCTGCGCAATGTTAGCGATGGCTCTGAAGAGCGTCAAGGAGCGCTAGGTAATCTTTAACGTATTGGGTAATGTCACGAATTTTTCGCCGCTTTGGGAGATTACAACAGATTGCGAAATAAACAGATACCTTTACCAGAGAAAATCTGTTGCATTTCCAAATCTGTTGTAATCATGGCGAAAAATCAAGGGTGCTATCCGTATTGCGTATTGCAGTTCAAAGCCCTTAGCGTTGACGCAGCCGCCAGACCAGCCCCACCGGATAACCCAGCATCTTGGCCACATCCCCCACAAAGCGAATGATGGGGATGAGGGCAAAGGCACGTAAACGGGAGGGCGGCCGCCAGCCCCAAGTATTATTCCACAACCGCTGCGCCGGCCGCCAGCAGTAAGCTGCCATCCCGCCCACCAGCAGCAGCCATCCCTGCCACTTCTCCCGCCAGATCAGGCGAAAAATGAAAGGGAGCGCCAGCAAATAAGTGATATAGCGAATCAGATGCCGTCTGACCCACAAGTTGGCTTTACCGTCGCCGCGGGCGTAGTAATAGTATTGTTTGAAGAATGAGGTCAGGCTGCCGCGGGGGCGGAAGTAGGCTACGGCCGTATCCACAAAAGGAAACTGCCCGTACCGCTCCCGCAAAGCCATGTCAAACACCAAATCCTCACTGTAATCCAGCCATTCCGGATAGCCCCCCACCTCCTCCCAGGCGCTTTTGAGAAAAGCCACCGAACGGCTGGACGGCAGAAAAGAAGCTGGGTTTACATCACTGCAATCAGGCAAGACGGTAGACCCCATCACCACCTCAAAATCAGTGTACGGGTCTGCTTCAAACCAGCCGCTGGCTACAACCGATTCATTCTCCTCGATAGGCCGCACCAAATCTTCCACCCAGGTAGGCGACAGCGCTACTCCGGCATCTGTAGCGGCAATAATGGGGCCGGCGGCCACAGCGATGGCCCGATTCCGCCCCTGGCTGATGTTTGTACCTGGCGCAACGATGATTTTCAGGGGCAGCCAGCGTTTGTATTCGGTCAGTATTTCCACGGTATTATCGGTGGAGCCGCCATCGCAAATCACCACTTCATCCGGCGGGCGGGTTTGCTGGATGAGAGAATCGAGCAACGGCCGTAACGCTTCACCCTCATTTTTTACAGTGGAGATTACTGAAACATTCATTTATTTGTCCTTGCGTATTGCGTACTGCGTATTGCGTAACGTTGGTGATTTGTGGGTAATACGCCATACGCAATACGTAATACGTTTGTTATAATCCATCCGTTATGGTCAAAAAACTGCTCAAAAACAAAAAACTGCGCGGCGTCTTGCAAATAGGTCTCAGCCTGAGCCTGCTCATCTTCCTTGTCTCACGGGTCGGGCTAAATGAGATCATCCGCGTCTTTACCGAGATTAACCCGCTCTGGTACCTGCTGGCCTTTCTGCTCTTCCAGGCCAACATCATCATCCGCGCTTACCGCTGGACCATCTTACTGCACTCACTCAACACCCGGCCGCCTTTTCGCCACATGGTCTACCTGTATTACCTCGGCTTCTTTGCCAACAACTTCATCCCCACCGGCTTTGGCGGGGATGTGGTTAAAGTGCTGAACATCCGCCAGAAATACGGTCGTGGCACTGACGCCCTTAGTTCCGTAATGATGGATCGCCTGACCGGCCTGCTGGGCACCTCTCTCATCGCCCTGGCAGCTCTCATCTGGAACGGCATCAGCAACACCGATACTAATCTACCCGGCGCTCTCTGGAGCCTCATTACCTTCATCAGCCTATCCATTCCCACAGCTTTCCTTTTAATCCGCTGGACAAACCCCATCGCTTTTCTGGAAAAACATATTCCTTCCGTACAGAAACTGCCCCTGTACGACAAAATCAAAGAGCTGGTAGAAACCGTCAATCAATATCCCCTGCCAGTCCTGCTCAAAGCATTAGCCATCAGCCTGCCCTTCACCCTGAATCTGATACTCATCCAATATGCCATCGCCCGCGCTTTGGGCGTCAATCTGCCTATTTCCATCTTCTCTTTATTCGCGCCACTGATCGCCATCGTCAACCTGCTGCCCATCTCTTTCAACGGGCTGGGGACGCGGGAAGCTGTTTACCTGCTTCTGTACACACCCATTGGCGTACCGGTGGCCAATGCCATCGCCATGTCCCTGGCCTACTACTTCCTGCGCTTTGGTTCCGGCCTGATTGGCGGTCTGGCTTATTTGCTCAAAACGCTGCTGCGACTGGTACAATCGCCGCAGCCGGAACAGTTGTAAGGACAGCTTCTCCCTATTTAACCCCAACAATTCGTTGTCGTTACACCAAGATTATGTTTGATTGAGAAAACTATGATGCAAAAAGATTTAACCATTGTTGTGCCGGTTTATAACGAAGTGGAAAATGTACGGCCGTTACTCGACGAAATCACCCAGGCCCTCGCCCCGGAAAAGCTGGATTACGAAGTCCTGTTTGTAGATGATGGCAGCAGTGACGGCAGTTTTGAGTTGTTGCAACAGCTTGCAGAAGAAGACAAGCACGTCGTGGTCATCAAATTTCGGCGCAATCACGGGCAAACGGCC
>JAJRTP010000560.1 GCA_024278255.1 Chloroflexota bacterium
AAATAAGGACTCAAATGTTGTAAAAGTGCTAGAATATCTATCATGAGCGGTTGTGTTTACGAATTTTCTCTTTAGTCGGTGAAAAAATCGTATCTTACACAATCGCTCTATTTACGCCATTTTTTGGCGAAGGTATTGTTTGCCCGATTGGGTTTGTTTGAATTTCCCCGCCTTTACCAACATCAATACGACGCAATTGCGGCGTATCAACAGGGACAGCACGTGATTACGACGGCCGGAACCGGCTCCGGCAAAACGGAATCATTCCTGATCCCGGTGGTAGCCCAACTGTTGGCTGAATCACACCGCTGGACAGCGCCGGGAATACCCTCGCCAACGCAGCGTTGGTGGGAACTGGGACGGCCGTATCAACCCCAACGCCAACACGAAACCCGCCCGGCAGCCGTTCGCAGCCTGATTTTGTATCCCATGAATGCCCTGGTAGAGGACCAGATGCAGCGGCTGCGTCTGGCCCTGGACAGTCCCGGCGTCCGCGATTGGCTGCACGACCATCGGGGCGGCAACCGATTTTATTTTGGCCGCTACACCGGCCAGACGCCCATCCCCGGCGAGCGCAGAAACCGGGGACGACGCTTTAATGAACTACGCAACGCCCTATCCAAAATGACGATGACCGCCAACAGTGTGCGTGATGATCCAGAAAAACGATACTTCTTCCCGCAGGTAGACGGGTCGGAGATGCTAACGCGCTGGGATATGCAAGATTATCCGCCAGATATTCTGATCACCAACTACAGCATGTTGAACATCATGCTGATGCGAGAGCATGAAGAACCGATTATCGAGCAGACGCGCGACTGGCTGGCGAGCGATGAGCGTAACGTTTTTACGTTGGTGATTGACGAGCTGCATATGTATCGTGGCACGCCGGGAACGGAAGTGGCGTATTTGCTGCGTAAGTTGTTGATGCGGCTGGGATTGTGGGAACGGCCGTCGCAGCTTCGTTTCATCGCCGCCAGCGCCTCACTGGAAGACAACGCCAAAGGACAGAACTACATTCGGGAATTTTTTGGCGTAGATCCGTCCCAATTTACGATTATTTCCGGCAGTCGTCAATGGCCGCCCGCTGCGCAACAACCCGATTTGGCCGCGCAGAAAAATGCTTTTGCCCAGTTTTATGAATCCCAACGCGCCGGCGAAGGCGAAGCTGCTATGCAAGCGGCCGTCCTCCAACTGGCTGACGCGCTGCTAAATGTTCAACCTGCTGCTGATGAAACCAGCGTCATCCTGGGCGATATGCTCCGAAACGAAGGCTACGAGGCGGCACTTATTGCCGCTTGCCGTACGGATGGCGAGATAGAAACGCGCAGCCTGTCCCAATTGGCACAGCATTTCTTCCAATCCGCCGACACGGAAGCATTGCAAGCGACGAGTGGGTTGTTGGCGGCTTTTTCTGCGGCGCGTATTGATGATCCGGTGACGGGAGGGCAACGGCCGTTACTCCCCATTCGTGTCCATGACTTCTTTCGCAGCATGTTGGGCATTTATGCGTGCAGCGATCCGAACTGCACGGCCGTTGACCCCGCTTACCGAACAGCAGACCGCCCTGTGGGTAAACTATACATGCAGCCTCGCATCCGCTGCGATTGTGGCGGCGGGCGCGTTTTGGAACTACTCTACTGCCAAACGTGCGGCGAACCATTTCTCGGCGGCTACCGGCACATTGCCGAAGAAGACCCGTCAAGCTGGTATCTCTATCCCGAAATCCCCGATCTGGAAAGCATCCCGGAACGAGCCACAACAAATAAACGATACGCCAACTACGCCCTCTACTGGCCTTCAACCAAGACCCCCATCACTCCTACCAGCGGTTTAAGTTGGACGCGAGAGCGGAATGCCTTTCGTTTTCAATTCAAAAAAGCGCATTTAGAGCCGCAAGCGGCGAAAATCAATTTAGGGCGACGCGGCAAGCAGCATTTTACAGGTTGGATTTATCTGGTCACCACTGACGACGATCATGAAGAAGATTTACAGAAATTGTCCCCGTTTCCCATTATCTGCCCCCGCTGTGGCGACAATCGGGAAGGGCCAAGAATGCTGGACGGCAAGGAATTAGCGCTCACCCATCCCCGCCGCACAAAATCCCCCATTGGCTATCAGGTCACTGGTTTTGCCAAAATCAATCAGGTGTTGGCCGATGCGCTTATCCGGCAGCTACCCGAAGAGAGCCAATCGCGCAAACTTGTGCTGTTTTCAGACAGCCGTCAAGATGCGGCCAAGTTGTCAGCGGGGATTGAGCAAGGGCATTATCTAGACTTGATTCGCCAGATTGTCAGCCGTATCCCCGCGCAGGCAGGAGCCGATGTCAAGGCATATCTGCAACGGGTTCGGCAGCAACCGTTAACTGATGAGGAAGCGCGTTTGGCCGATCAGTTTGAGGAAGCGTATCCCGATGAAGCGTTAGCTCTTGAGCGTGTTGCCCAAAATCGCGCTAGCGAGCGACAGCGGCAGTTGGGAGAACGCGCCCAGGCTCGCATTGATACGGCCGTTCCCCTTGTGCCAGATGTCCGTCGTCAGGTGGAACGCACACTGCTTAAGCTAGGCGTTAATCCGGCCGGCCCCAACTATGATATGCGCGGCTATTACGAAGCCCAGGAATGGCTGAACTGGTCAACCATCTATGATTTTTCGCAGCAACCGCCCCGCCCCAGGCCGCCGGGCGACATGACGGCCGAAAAAACAGATTTTCGCAATCGCATTTTGGACACTTTGCTCGACAATCTGGTTGAAGTGTTGTTGACGGGGATGCAAGGAGGCTTTGAAGGGTTAGGATTGGGCGCGTGTACCTTCAATCCCAATTTTGACGTGACTCCATTCGGCCGCCGCTTATCCCCTCAGCTTGTACGCGAACTGTGCGACGCCACCATTCGGATTTTGGGCGGTCGGTATCGCTTTGATCGTTCAACATCCAGAGCTTTCAGCAGCGACGCCCCCGGCTACCTGAACCGCTACTATCGGGCTGTCAGCCAACGGCAAGGCATTGATGAAGCTGTTTTGGCTGAAACCGTTTTTGATGTTTTAACACGCTCCGGCGCAATGAACGATCTGCGTTTATTGAAAATGGGTCAACTGTATTTACAAGGCCCCGGCGATCTCTTTTACCGCTGCCAGGTGTGCCGCCGTATCCACCTGCATCGCTCCGGCGGCATCTGCACAGATACGGATTGTCTCCAGCCATTGCCAACAGATGGAGAACCGATAGCCAATTTGATTACCCAAGAACGCAACTATTACGAATATCTGGCAAACAATGAGGCTGGCGATCCGTTCCGTTTGCATTGCGAGGAGCTGACCGGGCAGACGAACCGGGATGATTCGCAGGCGCGGCAGCGTTGGTTCCAGGATATTGTTATTGAAAATGAAGTGGCCTTAACCAGCAGCGTTGATCTCCTCAGCGTAACGACGACGATGGAAGCAGGGGTGGATATTGGCTCACTGCTGTCGGTGATGATGTCCAATATGCCGCCGATGCGGTTCAATTATCAACAGCGTGTGGGGCGAGCAGGACGGCGCGGTTCTGGTATTTCAACAGCGTTAACGGTTTGCCGCGGCCGCAGCCATGATGAGTTTTATTTCCAGCACATAGATCGCATTACAAGCGAACCGCCGCCGTCGCCTTATCTTGATTTAGAGCGAATTGAAATTTTGCGCCGGGTGTTGAGCGCGGAAGCGCTGCGCCGGACGTTCAAAGAAGCGGTCACGTTTGATGACAACGAAAAGAATATGAATGTGCATGGGCAGTTTGGCCGAGTGGACAGGTGGGATGATGAGCGAAGAACGGCCGTTACCGATTGGCTGAAAACACACCGGGATGAGTTAACGGCCGTTGCCGACGTATTCATGCGCGAAACGCCGCCTGCCACCCGCGCTGAACGAGATAATTTGGTCAATTGGGTCATCGCCGAACTGCCCAACAAATTGGACGAAGCGTGTCAAAATCCCAGCTTGACTCAGGAATACGTGAGCGAGCGGCTGGCCAACGCCGGTTGGCTGCCCATGTTCGGCTTTCCTACCCGTGTGCGCCACCTGTTTCACAACAAGCCCAAGATTTCACGCCCGTGGCCGCCGGAGCGGGGCGTCGTTGATCGTGATCTGGACATCGCCATCAGCCAGTTTGCGCCCGGCTCGGAAACGGTCAAGGATAAGGCTATCTGGACGGCCGTTGGCCTGGTTAATTACAAACCATCGCCGCGCGGCGGCCCGCCGGAAACAGGCGATCCGTTTGGGCAGCCCATCCCGGTTGGGATTTGCGATTACTGCCAGGCGTTGGACACCCAACCGGACGATCTACAAACTACGTGTCCCACGTGCGGCCGTTCTTCAGAGTATCGGCTGCTGACGTTGAGCGAACCCACTGGGTTTATGACGGATTATCGAGCGCGGGGGAAATCGTTTGACGGCCGTTTTGAATGGGCGCCCCGCGCATCTCGTCCGCGTATGTCGGCCGTCGTTGATCAGGAAGATTGGCAGCTGGTGGGGCAGGCCAGAATTTGGGCCAAACGGCCGCAAAGCATCTACGCCATCAATGATAACAACGGGGCACAGTTCCCCTTCCAACCCTATGACGACGGGTACGCCGTTCCCGACGCTTTTCCTGACCACTCGCCCGTTGTTCCTGAACCAGATCCGGAACCAACCCTGCGCTCATTGGCTTCCATCACCCGCACCGACGTTTTGCTCGTCGGCTTGCATAACGATATTCGACAGACAAAACTTAACTTTAGTCCGCTGGCTATCGGCCGTCGCGCCGCCTGGTACTCTTTTGGCTTCTTCCTACGCAGCGCGGCCGCCAAACGATTAGACATTGACGTGAACGAACTGCGGGTGGGCTTACGCACTTACCGAGAAGCGAACGGCGCAATTGGCGCAGAGGTATTCGTCGCCGACACCTTACAAAACGGCGCCGGATACGCCTCATTTTTGGGACAACCGGAAGAGTTCAGACGGTTGCTCGCTTACATGATTGATAATGGCGAAAATGGGTATCAAATGGCCTCGGCTACGCACCAACGCGACTGCGACAGTGCTTGCTATGACTGTCTCAAAGATTACAGCAATATGATTTATCACGGCCTGCTTGACTGGCGGCTGGCGATGGATATGGCCCGGTATGCACACAGCGGAATCACACCTGATTTATCCGGCTACTGGACAGGCATGGCTTCCAAACTGATGCGAGATTTTTGCGTTGCGTTTGATTGGGATTATGTTGAGTGTGGCGATCTGCCTTGCGCCGAAAGGCCAGATTGGGGCGAGGTAATCATTCCAATGCACCCATTATGGAATGAAACGATAGAATACCTGGTGACGCCGTTAGCCGAGGCAATTGCGCTGGCTGAACAAAAGGGGTTGAATTATCGGCTGGCGAGTTTGTTTGATCTGGCTCGCCGTCCGGCTCAGGTGGATGCAGGGGGATGATGGAGGTACGGCCGTTCTCCCACATAACTCCCAGCATCATTTCCGCTTTGGAAAAATGTTTCCTGCAGGCCGCGTTCCGCGCTGATCGCACAATCAAAACCTTTCAGCCACCGCCGGTCAGGTTAGGCACAGCCTGCCATGCGTTATTGGAGCGGGTTGCGAAAGGGGAACTGGCAAACCAATCTGAAGAAGAATGGCTAAATGGGTTGGAAGCCATATGGAAAGATGAAATCACCAAGCAAGAAGCAGCTTTATTGGTCTCAGAGCAGGAAAAACATTTCGGTAGAGCGGAATCTTGGCCCAAATACGCCATTCAAAAAGCGCGGGTCTTTCTTAAGGCTAAAAAGTTGCTCTCTTACCAACGAAATCGATCCTTACAAACGCAACGGGATGCCCATTTAGGCGTTGAACATTTCTACACAGCATTTGAGGGGCGATTGCGCGGCCGGGCTGATGTTGTCTATGAATCTGAGCAAGGCGTGGAGTTGATTGATTACAAAACGGGCAATATTTTCGACGAGGATGAAGACGGCGAGCGCAAAGTCAAAGAAAGATACCGGCAACAACTCCATCTCTATGCAGCCATGCACCATGATTGTACGGGAGTATGGCCGGTACGCGGCCACCTTGTGCCGCTCACCGGCGCACCCTTCACTATCGAAATTGATCAGGTGGAAACGCAACAACTTGTCCAATCGGCGCTGGAGCGAATGAGACAGTTTAACGCGCTGGTGTCCCAGAAAGCACCAATAGATGCTTTGGCAAATCCCTCTTTTGATGCCTGTCAAACCTGCAATTACAAGGCTTACTGTCCTGCTTTTTGGGCGTGTTCCCACGACAGTTCTGCATGGGGGACATCTGCACATTTGGAAGCAATAGTTCTTGACCTCAAGGAAACTCGGCAAGGCGACTATGTTGTCTCTTTGCAAGTGACGGCCGGCACTTTACCAGATGGGAGATTTATATTGTACGCGGATCGACTTGGGGATTTGGCTGTTGGTCGTCGTGTACGACTTGTAAATGTAAGAACGCAGGAGGAGAATGCTTCTCTCATATTGAAAATATCTGATTACACGACCATATATTTGCAACCTGAATGATGCTTCATGACAATCTTTTCAATAAACCCGACATTTCATGCCATTGTACCGGAGCGCCGCGTCGCAATGTTACAAACTCTTCAAGCCCGGCAGACTCCATCTTTGACCATATCTGATGCAGCTTTTCCAACAAGTCTACTGCTCTAGATTGATCCGGTTCTCGATTGAGCGCATACAACCAAATAGTTTCTTGTTCAAAGAGTGATTCATTATCAATAGTGGGCGCATGAAGTTGAGTGATCGTCAGGGCATCCAAAAAGGCGCGACCTCTGTACCTTTGCAGCCAGTTGAATGCAGATGTCTTGTCCTTGAGATAGGTATTTGTCAGACGGATGGCAAAGCGGTATAGCTTATCCTTATTGGCGACCAAACCAACCCGTGCTTCTTCCTGTGCCAGCTTGTCTGTTTGGGCAAAACGGCCGCGTACAAAATCCACAATATCTGCTGCCTGCTGCAACGCTTCGTGTGCCCGCTGCCAATCGGCCGCTTGCGCTTCCGCCGACAATCGAACCAAGCCGCGCCTGAAGAAAGTATTCGCCAGATAGTAATGAATGGGCCATATCTGGTCTCGCATTTTAACTGACCGGTAGTAGGCAAGGGCATGATGGTAATGGGTGATGGCGGCATCGTACAGATCGTGCTGACCTTCGTTACCTGCGCCGTAGTAAAGCAACCCCAGCATGGCATCAGTAACGGCCGTTTCCATGCCCATGTGCAAGTTAGCGTATTGGTGACGTGCCTGCAGGAGATGTTGCTCGGCATCTGTAAAATAACGAGCGGTGATAGCCGTTTGCCCTTGCAGTTGGCGAATATTAGCCCGTAAAACGGCCGTTTCACTGTCTTGCAATGGTATCAGGCGGGTAAATGCATCATCAAAGAGTACCATCGCCTCTTGAAAAGCCGTTTCGGGAATCGTGCTGTCACGCCCGCGATAATGCTGTTGGACGGTGGCCTGCGCCATACTTTGCAGTTTCTCAGCCTGACGGTGAACGTCACCCAACGTTTCATCTACCGCCAACCCATCGCGCCATGTCACTAAAGCCGCGTGCCATTCCTTCTTGGCTCCCAGAATATTGCCCAAAATAAAGTAAGCCAGCGACAAATTAGCGTTGGGTCTACCGGATGACAGAGTGGCAATTGCGGTACGGCAAGTAACTTCGGCTCGATCCGGTAGGTTCATGAGGGTGTATGTATTGGCTAAATTAAGGTTGATCATCGCCTGCATGATAGGGGATGGGATCAGCTTTTTCGCTTGTTCATAGGCGGCCAGGGCACGGCCGTAATCGCCGGTGCGAAAATAAATGTCGCCTATTCCCATTTGGGCAGTCGCCCCTGCCTGTTTAAATCCCATTGTTTGGGCAACCTCAAGGCCTTGTTGATGATAAGCAAGGCCGTTTGCCAGATCGCCCTGCCGCACGTGAAACATCGCCAACTGCGACAGCGCCCGGCTCATCCCACTCGGGTTGTCTTGTTCAGTATAATGGGTTAATGCTTGCTGGAGCGATTGACTGCCGTCAAGCCCAAACCGGATCAACTGCTCGCCCCAACTGCGCTGCACATCGGCCACTCCCAGCCAGTGTCCACACTGTTCATATAGCGCCAACGCCTGCCGGTATCCGGGCGGATAATCATTCAGCGCGGTGGGCGGCGTTGTGGTCGGTGCCATTTCAGCCAGACGCAGGGTAACTTCAGCTTCCAGGTGTTGATGTCCGCCTGCTCGCGCTTGCTCTTGGACACGGTGGAGCAGCTTTTTAGCCTGTTCGGACGAGGGAGGTGACAGCATGAGCAAGGTTTGGGCTTGCTTGATTTGCGCTGTCTGTGCTGCTTCTTCATCGCCAAGCTGGCGATAGAGGTTGGCGGCGGCGGCTAACTGCTGTATGCAGGCGGGCAGGTCGGCAGTGTCGGCTAATCCCCAATTGATGGCAGCAACGCGGGTACAGGCGGTTAGGTCTTGGGCAACGGCCGTTATCCGGTTTGCTGCTCTCTCTACCAGAACGACTTCCCCGGCGACTATCATGGGTTGGGGATCACCGGCCAGATATATCTGCAAAAAGGCACAGCGCAGCGCCATTTCCTGTTCGATGGCCGTCTGTTTGGTGGGGGGTGTTGTAGCGCAACGGCCGTATCGGTGCGCTTCCTGGAAATATCCCTGCTCCGACAAACATCTGAGCAGGAGTGCGGCGGCCTCCGGGTGTGTCCGGTGTGGTTGCAAAAGCTGTCTGGCAGCAGAAAGATTGCCCAGCCGGTAATGGCGGTGGGCATTTGCCAGCCACGTTGGTTCAAGAGATCGATTCATATCTGAATTTTGACCTCTGCTTGTTCACAGAGCCAGACGTTTGCTGATTGACAGAACAAGCTGTTATTGGGCGGTTGATAAACATGCCTGTAGTTCATGATAAGTAATCGCACTGCCGCGCCGCTGAGACACAAAATCCTCTGCTTCTACGCCATAATTCGCCATTTCCTGCCAGAGTTGTTGCAGGTTGCGCCACAGATAAATCCGCTCTTTCAAGCGGAGATTAGCCGATTCGTCGGATGATTGCTGAGCAAGTAGATGTAATTTTGCCAGCATATCTTGTTCCTGCATAAGAAGGTAATTGGGAATTTGGTGGGGAGAACGCATTGGTGTTTGCCCTAACTGGCTTAAAAAGAGGCGGGAACGGGCAGTTTCTACATGAAGGAATGTTTGCCGTCTGTTAGCAGAAGGGGTGTTTATCTGCCTTAACGATGCGAGGACGAGACGGCCGTATAAAAAGCGTCCGGCTGCCCGTATTTTGAGGCGAACATTTGGGGTGACGGCGCTGTAAAACTGCCGTTCCAGCAAGTTTAACGCCGCTTGGTACGCATTTTCGGCCAACCGATAGTTGCTTTGAGCAAAATATAAATCTCCTTGTTGTTCGGTAATTTGAAAGGCCAGGTCTATATCAAGCTCATCTAGCGAAGTCTTTTGGGTAATTGACGCCAAATACTTTTCACTTTTGGACAGATCGCCTGATTTCCAATATAGATAGGCAAGATTGAGCAAAAAGCTAAGCTCTTTGGTTAAATAACTGCTTTTCTGTTTCCTAATTTGGCGTAATCCTTCTTGTAAGGCGTTGATTGCCTGATCCCAATCATCCATGTACTGGTAGGCCGAAGCAATGAGTCCGCAAGTTGTGACATATCGGGAGATGCTTCCCTCGGCCTGGAACAAGTCTGCTAACTCTTGATAATATTTGAGCGTTTTTTGAGGGTCCTGTTCAATGTAAAGATTGCCGAGAACAGGTAAGCATTCACTCAATGCCAGTGGATAATCGCTTTGTCGGCTCCTGTCCAACGCCAATGCTGCCAGTTTATCTATGGTAGTCCAGAAAGAGGCAGGCAGATCGTTAATGCCGCTCAAGATCGACAAAAAGCGGAGGACGGCAGTCGTATTGTCGTACTCAAATGCGTATTCCAACCCGGCAACGGCCGTTTCCGTTGCCGCTGTCGTTAATCCAATATCTTTGTACACCGATGCCAGGTCGGTCAGGCAATCCAATTCCAAATCACGATCATCAAGATCACGGGTGATGGCTGAAGCTTCTTGCAGGGGAATAACGGCCGTTTCCTGCTCTCCCAACATCAGCTTCGTCTTACTTAAATCTCGCAGCGCCTTGACAACCCTTTTCAGGTCTTGTTGCTGCCGAGCCAATCGCAGCGCTTCTGAAATAACCCTTTCCGCTGCCGCCGGATCGCCAACAGCCTGATACGCACTCCCCAACTTTAATAGCTGATTGATTTGGGAATTAACATCTCTTAGTTGCCTTGACAATTCTACAGCTTGTTCAAAGATAGACTTTGCCTGCATTTGTTGTCCGGACAGATAATATGTGTCACCCAACTCTTCCGATATTTCCGCAGCTTTTTCAGGATACACGCTAATGTCAGGCAAAGCTAAAGCTGTTTGTAACTGTTCAATTGCCATGTCCCAATTGTTCGTCGCCGAATACGCCCAGGCAGCGTTGAGCCGAAAGGAGAGAATCTCAGCCGTATCCGCTGCCTTAGCTGCCCGCTCCGCTGCCTCTTGGTACAACACAGCAGCTTCCGTATATTGCTGCTCATCGTGCAAATGCAGCCCCAGAGTCATGTAATAAAGTGTGATCGCCGACCAATCTTCAGGAAATGGGGCTGCATCGAGGGCTGCTTGATACCAATGGAACGCTTCGGGCTTGTCTTCCGGCCACAATATTTCTGCCAACTGATAACACAGCCATGCTTTTGTATCGGCATCCTCTAATTCATCTGCTTTGGCAATACCCTGCCGCAAATAATGTGTACTTTCATCAGATTGGCCTAAATCTTGTAGCAAATCAATTAATTTACGCAGATTGAACAGTTCTGCTTCAGGCCAGAACAGATTCCTGGCTAAAGTCAGGGCTTGCTGATGTTGGTAAACTGCCTGATCCAACATACCATTTTCAACCAGTTCATCAGCTGAGTTAACTAAATCGTGCCAGCTGGCGACGAGAGCATCAATCTCATCTTGCCCATCCTGGTTATCTGTTCCGGTTATTGAATTCCCAGTTCCCATGCTTTATTAATCGTTACGCCATATTTCCGTATTACATGGATAAGCATTTTCGTAAATCATCGTATGACACTGGATTTCCCTGCAACAGATCAATCCAAGACATAGCTGACGTCGGTGCATCATCTAAAATCGCTGCCAACCGACGTTGCGTTGCTGCCAATAACATCTGATTCTGATACTCAGGGAGGGGCGTCTGAATTTTGGAATAGCCTTCCTCGTCGGACAAGACACGTATTTGACTCAGCGCGGACTGGATACTCTCCCACCATTCTCTTTCTACACCAGCTGGTAAAGGTATATGACTTTGTCCCAGTTGCTCCAGAAAAGTGCGAGCGCGGCTTTGTTCGCATACCTGCCAGGCGGACTGCACGGCGCCTGCTTGGACCAACAGTGTGGCAAGGCGTATGTAAACTGATTGCCGTTCATGCCCCAAAAAGCTTTCGCGATGTGGCCGAAAGGTAAGGGTCAACCGTTGTTCTTCGATAAGGGTGAGAGCTGCCTCATAATTGGCATGAGCATCGCTCCATTTTTGCTGGCGGCGATACAAATCGCCACGAACTACCAACAATCGAGCCTGGGCATCACCATCATTCAATTCCCGTGCCAGCGCGATGGCCTGTTGAAGATAATGATGCGCCGTCTGGTACTTACCCCACGCCGCTACTGCTCGCCCCAGATTGCCCAAGCTGGTCATAATGCCAGCCTGGAACTCCAATTGGCGATAGATAGCCAGGGCTTGTTGATGATAGCCCACCGCCGTTGCTGCTGCGCCCGCTTCTTGATGTAACAGTCCCACATTGTCCAATATCGCCGCCTGACCACGCCTGTCGCCTATCTCTTCATACAAGTTCCGCGCCCGTTCAAGCACCTGTACGGCCCCATTAACATCTCCTGTCAGGCGACGCGCCAGGGCCAAATTGTTGAGGGTAGCAGCCTCCCCCGGCCAGTCAACCGTTTCCCGGTATAAGACTGTTGCCTGCTCATAATGATGAATTGCCTCTGGCCAACGGCCCAGTTCCCGGTAAATCACGCCGATGTTCGCCAGTAACCCAGCCTCGCCACGACGATGTCCAATCTGGCGATAACGTTTCAGCGCTTCCTGATAATAACTTAACGCTTTTTCCCATTGGGATTGTGCATGGGCGATGTTGCCAAGATTGGACAGGACGTCTGCCTGACCCTGACGGTGATCAACGGCCGTATAAAGCGAAAGCGCCTTCTGATATTCGCGTTCTGCTTCAGGGAAACGGCCGTGCAGGTAAGCCAGGCTGGCCAGGTTAACCCGCTGTGTCGCCTGGCCGGCTGTGTCCCCTGCCTCGGTCAACAGACGGAGGGCCTGGCGGTGCATTTGTTCCGCTTCTAGCCATTTCCCTCGAGTGCGCAAAACCAGGCCAAGATTTCCCTGCTGTCGAGCCACTTCAACCGCATCACCACGTTTTTGCTGGTACTCAATGGCGGCGGCGAAACATTGCCCTGCCTTTTCCAGGTTCCCATTGGCTAGATGCACCAATCCCAAATTACTGAAGGCAACTGCCTGGCCCTCAACGTCCTCTAGGTGAATGTATCTCTCCAATGCATCGGCCAGAATCTCACCGGCTGCGGCCAATTCACCCAGAGCGTAGCGCGTGAGACCCATACCCAGGTTGATGTCAGCCAGGAGTTTGGCATCACCAACGTCTTGTACCTGATGCCAGGCCTGGACATACCGTTCAAGGGCCTCGGTGGGGTTGCCCTCGTCGGCTGCCAGACCAGCCAGCAGGTAATCCGCTCGCGACAAGTTGAGCGGGTCATCCAGTTGTCGGGCTAATGTTCGAGCCGCTTCGACGTGTTCTTGAGCCAGCGGCCGTTGTCCCAAATCTTGGGCTGTACTGGCCAGATTGAATCGATCTACCAACACACTACGCCAATGACCGGCAGCCTGGTGTGCCTCCAACGCCTGGCGGAAAAAATCAAGCGCTTCCTGATAGCGATATAATTGGCGCAAGACAACTCCCATACGGGCCAGTTCATTGCCAATACCCATCAGATCAGCCGCTACCAGGAAATGTTGAAAAGCTACATAGTGATGCTCCAAGGCTAGGTTCAATCGGCCAGCATCTGCTGCCAGACGCCCCCGATAACTGGCAGCCACACCAGCTTGATACCTGTCGCTGACTGTTTCGTAACCGACTTGAGCTTCTGCCAGGAAAACGGCCGCCGCCGCCAGGTCGTCCATCTCCCTGGCAACAAGCCCCTGGTAGAAGGCCACATGTGCCTGGGCTGCCAGGTCATCGGCTGCGGCCGTACATAGCTCCATGATAGCCTGTGCCCGTTCGAGATCGCCATCTTGGGCCAGGGCGTAAGCCAACTGAAGGTGGGCCATCAACTCGTCGCGTGATTGCTCCTCAGCCATTACTTTTCCGTTTCAGAAGATTCGTAATTTTGGCGTAGGTCAATGGTGTCTCGTGATTGCTTTCCTCGATATTTGCCTTTGTTAGACTTTGTGTTAGCAACTCCATCAGTGCGCGGGAACGGCCGCGTTCGACGTAATGAAAAGCCTCGGCCGGGCAATGCCGCTTGACAGCCAAAAGGTGGACTATACGGCGGTAGAGGGCAGGCTTCCCTGTATCTTCTCAATAACTTGCGGTAGACAAAATGCAAATGGAATTCTATTGTAATGTTGAGGAAAATCCAACAAACAGTGACTATCCTCAGGAACACAAATCTATCTTTTGGAAACAGGTACGTAAGATGTTACCCGGCTTTAATCCTAACCAAATCACAAATCTGGATAGCGCTCGTCAAGCCATCGCCCTGTTGTTAAACT